>NZ_WMLF01000114.1 GCF_014156695.1 Streptomyces durbertensis
GCCCTACTGAGACCGGCCCCACCCAGACCGGCACACCCGCCAGGGAGAGAACGACATGTCAGCGAACCCCGGGACGAGACGCCGCCGCTCGGCGCTCGCGGCGGCCGCCGCCCTCGCCGCGCTCGCGGTGACCGCCACCGCGTGCGGTCCCACCGAGGACAACTCCTCCGCCGCGCCCGGCGCCTCGACGGAGGACAAGCCGGACGGCTCCGCCCGCGACGGTCTGGACCTGAGCCTGCCCAAGGACCTGCCCACCTCGTTGGAGGACCTGGACAAGTGGCGCGACGGCGGCTGGCGCAACTGGGACGAGAAGGACTGGCTGCGCGACGCGGCCGACTTCGTCAACCCCTACATCAAGGACCTGTGGAAGCCGGAGCGGATGCACGAGGCGGAGGCCGGTGACAAGGAGGTCACCGAGGAGGACATCGCCGCCGCCTCCACCCCCGCGGACGACCCGGCGCCGCGCGCCGTCCGCGCCCAGCGCGTGGCCACGCCGTACCACCGCAACGCCGCCCCGGTGGGGAAGGTCTTCTTCGACACCCCGAAGGGCCCGGCCGTCTGCTCGGGCACCGTCGTGAAGGACCCGCGCAACCCCGGGAAGTCCAACCTGGTCGCCACCGCCGGGCACTGCGTGCACGGCGGCAAGGGCAAGGGCTGGTTCCGCAACATCATGTTCGTGCCGTCGTACAACGACCTCGGGCGGCCGGCGAACCAGATCCCCTCGGCGCCCAGGCAGCAGGTCAGCCCGTACAAGCAGTGGTGGGCGACCTGGGCGCAGACCACCGGCTACTGGATCGAGCGCGGTGACGCCGTCAACGGCGCCGCCGGCGCGGCCCAGGACTTCGCCGTGCTCCAGCTCAAGGCGGAGGACGGGTCGGCGAAGTCGCTGGAGGAGACCGTCGGCGCCTCGCTGCGGATCAACTTCCGCGCGCCGCGCCCCGGCCAGCTGTCCGGCCTCAGCTCCTACGGCTACCCGGCCGCGCCGCCCTACGACGGCGCGCTCATGCACACCTGCACCGACCGCCCCGGCCGGCTCACCGTCGACCCCACGCAGCCGCAGATGTACCGCATCGGCTGCACCATGACCGGCGGCACCTCCGGCGGCGGCATGTTCGTCACCGGCGCCGACGGCAAGGCGGAGCTGGTCTCGGTCAACTCGATCGGTCCGCGCCCGGCGACGTGGCTGGCGGGCCCGTACCTGGGCGCTCCCGCCCAGGGCGTCTTCGACGCGATCAGCAAGCGCTTCGCCGGCAAGAACTGAACCGGTACGGCGAACGGCCCGACCCACACCGGCGAGGTGGGGGTCGGGCCGTTTCCGTCCTTCTGCGTGTCCCTCCGCCGGCGTCAGCGGGCGGCGGCCAGCGGGCTGCGCACCGTGTCGCTGCCGGGCACCGGCGCCGAGGCGTCGGTGCCGAGCTCGACGATCCGGTTGTCGGCGTCGACGTGCACCACACGCGGCACGTAGGCCCGCGCCTCGGCGTCCTCCATCTGCCCGTAGCTGATCAGGATGACCAGGTCACCGGGGTGGACGAGGTGTGCCGCCGCGCCGTTGATGCCGATCACCCCGGAGCCGCGCTCGCCCTCGATGATGTACGTCTCCAGCCGGGCGCCGTTCGTGATGTCGACGATGTGCACCAGCTCACCCGGCAGCAGGTCCGCCGCATCCAGCAGGTCGGCGTCGACGGTCACGGAACCGACGTAGTTCAGGTCGGCCTCGGTCACCGTGGCACGGTGGATCTTGGACTTGAACATCGTGCGCAACATGAAGAACTCCCGCTCTGGCTGCTCCCTGCCTGTGCTTCGCAGGTCAAGGGCGTTCTACGGAGCCTACAACGACACGCGTGTCCGGTCAGCTCCCGCGGCTGTTCCAGGGCTCACACCGACCCGTTGCCGACTCGGGTCAGGCTCCTGCACCGGGTGCGCGAGTGGACAACGTACGGCAGGCCGGTAGTGCGGCCGGACCGCGGGACTGGCCGGCTCAGCCGCCGCTCTTGCGCCGGAACGACCGCTGGCTCGCAGCCGGGCCGTGGGCCGCACGCACCTTCGACGCACCCGGGTTGGCGGCGGTGTCGGCCGCGTCCGCCTGCGCACCGCGCTTGCGCGCCAGGGCTTCGCGGAACTTGCGCTTGAGGTCGTAGTTGCCGTCTCCGTCCGGCGCGAGAGGGGATGCCTCGGGGGCAGCCGGCTCCGAACCTTCCGGGGTTGTGGGCTCTGCGGTCATGGTGACCTCCTGGGTTCGGGGGCGTGGTCAAGCACAGCTTGTCATGCCGGGCGCCGGCACCATCACCCTGCGGGGCAACGGCTCTCAGCCGCCGCGACGTACCCGGGCGGCCTTGCGGGCCTCGGCGAGCTTGCGGGCCTCGGCGGCCTTTCGGGAACTGCCACCGGTACCGCGGGAGGAGCCCTTGGTGGTTCCGAGGCCGCGGAAGGGCGCGTTGCCGTTCTTGGGCCGGGGGACGGCGGGCCCGCCGTCGAGCGGAGTGCCGGAGGGAGCCCTGGCGCCGGTGATCCGGCTCAGCTCCGCCTCGCCCGAGCGCACCCTGGTGACGGTCGACTCGATGCCGGCACCGGCCAGCATCCGCGTCGTCTCGCCGCGCTGGCCACCCTGCACGAGCGTGACCACGCTGCCGGACTCGCCGGCGCGGGCGGTACGGCCGGCCCGGTGCACATAGTCCTTGGGGTCGGTGGGCGGGTCGACGTTGACCACGAGATCGAGATCGTCGACGTGCAGGCCACGGGCCGCGACGTTGGTCGCCACCAGAGCGGTGATCCGACCGTCCTTGAACTGCGCCAGGGTCCGCGTGCGCTGTGGCTGGGACTTGCCGCTGTGCAGGGCTCCGGCGTGCACCCCGCTGGCCCGCAGATGCCGGGTGAGCTGATCGACAGCGTGCTTGGTGTCGAGGAACAGCAGCACCCGGCCGTCGCGGGCCGCGATCTCCGTGGTGACGGCGTAGCGGTCAGGGCCATGGACGACCAGCACGTGATGCTCCACTGTCGAGGCCGCGCCGGCGGACGGGTCGACCGAGTGAACGACGGGGTCGTGGAGGTAACGACGGACCAACTGATCGACGTCGCGATCCAGCGTGGCCGAGAACAGCATGCGCTGACCGTCGCGGTGTACCTGCTCGAGAGCGTCGACAACCTGCGGCAGGAATCCCAGGTCGCACATCTGGTCGGCCTCGTCCAGCACGGTGATCCTCACCCGTCCCAGGCTGCAGGCGTTGCGCTCGATCAGGTCGTGCAGGCGTCCGGGAGTGGCGACGACCACCTCGGCTCCCTCGCGCAACGCGGCGACCTGCCGGCCGATCGACATGCCGCCGACGACCGTGGCCATCCGCAGCCGCAGTGCCTCGGCGTACGGTGCAAGCGCCTGGGTGACCTGTTGGGCCAGCTCCCGGGTGGGCACGAGGATCAGGGCGAGGGGCTGCTTCGGTTGGGCACGCCGCCCGGCCGTACGTGTCAGCAGCGGCAGGCCGAAGGCGAGCGTCTTGCCCGACCCGGTGCGCCCGCGCCCGAGGAGGTCGCGCCCCTCCAGGGCATCGGGGAGAGCGGCGGCCTGGATCGGAAAGGGCTCGCGCACCCCGAGTCCGCTCAGCGTCCGCAGCACCTCCACCGGCAGCCCCAGGTCGGCGAAGGAAACGGCCGGGGGCCGCGCCGGCGTCGCGCGCCCTGCCTGGGCGGGACCGCCGTGAGCGACGCCGGAGTCGTCGGGATGCTTCATGAACAGCCTTCCGCAGGGGGAACGTACCGAGGAAGGCCCGGCAGGACGGAACAGCCCGCACAAGCGGCACCGAACAGGAACTGCCGCCCACCGCGACGACCACGCAAACCCACGACGGTAGCACGGAGCGCCCCTCCGAACGGCACGGAAAGCCACCTCCGCTGATGCCGGCGCCTTGTCGCCAGCGCCCCCGTGAGGCCGCGCGCGGCCTGCACGTCCGCAGTGGAGGGGTGCGGAGTCGGGAGCTCCGGTACGTTTCCGGTATGGGCATCGATGCCGACTCCTTCCTCTGTCGTCTGGCTCAGGAGCTCAGACCGCAGGCGGAGGAGTCGGCGGACCTTCTGCTGGAACGTCTGAGCGACGACATGCCCGAACTGTGGGAGCACAAGGAGATGGCCGCGCTCGCGCCGGAGGAGACGGCCGGGCACATCAACAGGTTCCTGGACGTGCTCGAAGGGCGCATTGAGGTGACGGAGGTCGAGGCGCCGCCCGAAGCACTGGCGATCGCCCGCCAGGCCGCGGGGCGCGGGGTGCCGATCAGCCGGCTCCTTCGCGCCTACCGCCTCGGCCACATGGTCCTCGTCCAGCTGATCCAGGCCGAGGCCGCCCGGCTCGACGACGGGGAGCTGAGGAACGCTGCCATGCTGCGGCTCGTGGAGTCGGCCTTCGCGTATGTCGACCGGGAGTCGGAGCAGATCGTCGTGGCCTACCAGGAGGAGCGCGGCCGGCGGCTGCAGCTGGTCAACGAGACGAGCCGGCGGATCGGGACGAGTCTCGACACCGTCCGTACCGCCGAGGAGCTGGCCGAGTTCGGCACCGACGGCTTCGCGGACCTCGTCACCGTCGACCTCCCGAGTTCGTGCCCAGCCTGCCGATGACGGCCACCGGAAAGATCCTCAAGCGTGAGCTGGCCCGCTGAACTCGTCGATGCGGAAACGCGCGACGTTCACGGAGCTCGTCGTCTGTCACGCGTCGCCGTGAGCCAGGTGACTGCTCTGCTGATGTCCGTCTGGGAGACGATGCCGACCAGGGCGCGGCTGTCCTGGTCCAGGACGAGTACCCGGCTCTCGCTGACTCCGGCGAGTCGCGACAGGACCTCGATGACGGGCTCACCCGGGGACGCGGTGGTGACCTCGTCGATCGGTGCCATCACCTCACCGAGGGTCGTGGACCCCCGCTGCGGCACCGGCACCCGGTCGACGCGGGCGACCGTCACCAGGCCGACCGGTGCCTCGTCGGCGTCCACGACGGGGAACGCCGTGTGGCGGTACTGGCCGAAGGGCGCGCCGGCCAGGAACTGCTCGACGGTAGTGGTCGCGGGCACGGTCACCGGGTCGGGCGTCATGATGTCGCGCGTCCGGATACCGGCGAACACCCCCCGCAGCTGCGCCTGCCGGCTCTCCGCGGTGGCCGCGGCGATCAGGAAGCCGCCGATCAGGGCCAGCCACAGGCCCGCGAACGTCCCGGTGACCAGGATCGAAAGGAAGCCGTAGATCACCAGCAGCCAGCCGAAGCCGCGGCCGGCCGCGGCGGCGATCACCGTCGACCGCACCGGGTCACCGGTGAACTTCCAGACCACCGCGCGCAGCAGCCGACCGCCGTCGAGGGGCGCGGCGGGGATGCTGTTGAACAGGGCCAGCAGGATGTTGATGGCGGCCAGCCACGCGACGGCCTCGATCAGCAGGCCCGGCGCGGCCAGCATGTCCAGCCACACGGCACACGCCGCGAAGAGCACGCCGAGCACCACGCTGGTCAACGGCCCGACCCCGGCGACGCGCAGTTCGACGCCCGGGCTCGGCGTCTCGCTTCTGAGCCGGGCGACGCCGCCGAGCATCCACAGCGTCATGTCCTCGACCTCGATGCCGTTGCGCCGCGCGACGATGGCGTGCGCCACCTCGTGAGCCAGGATCGAGGCGACGAACACCACCGCCACCAGCAGGCCCAGCGCCCAGTAGACGGCCGGCGGGTAGTCGGGGTAGAGCGGGGCGAGCCGTCCCCCGGCAAGGGTGACGGTCACCAGCAGGAAGATGACAACAACGCTCCAGTGGACCGCCACCTTCACACCCGCGATCCGTCCCAGCGTGAATGTGCCTTTCACCGTCCGCCTCCGCTCGCCACTGGTACCGGCCGTGGACCTCCACGGGACCGGGTACCCCGGATCCCGCTCGGTCCTCGCGCAGGAGGGGGGAGAAACGGCGTCGGGCCCCGCCTGGTGGCGGGGCCCGACAGGGTGAGGCGGTGCCTCGGCCTCAGGCGGTGTGCGGGCGGAGTACCGCGGCCAGCTCCTCGTGGACGCGGGCCCGCAGCCGGGTGCCCTCGGCGGTGTGCTCCTCCTCGAGCACCTCGCCCTCGGCGTGCACCCGGGAGACCAGACCGCCGTCGGTGTACGGCACGAGCGCCGTCACCTCCACCGCGGGCCTGGGCAGTTCCCGGTCGATGAGTTCGAGCAGCTCGTCGATCCCGGCTCCGGTGTGCGTGGAGACGGCGATGGCGTGCCGCTCGGCCCGCAGCAGGCGCTGCACGACCAGCGGGTCGGCGATGTCGGCCTTGTTGACGACCACGACCTCCGGCACGTCGGTGGCGCCGACGTCCCTGATGACCTCGCGGACGGCGGCCAGCTGCTCCTCGGGCGCCGGGTGCGAGCCGTCGACCACGTGCAGGATGAGGTCGGAGTCGCCGACCTCCTCCATCGTGGAGCGGAACGCCTCGACGAGGTGGTGCGGCAGGTGCCGGACGAAGCCGACCGTGTCGGCGAGCGTGTAGATCCGACCGCTGGGGGTCTCGGCCCGGCGGACGGTCGGGTCCAGCGTGGCGAACAGGGCGTTCTCCACGAGGACGCCGGCGCCGGTGAGCCGGTTCAGCAGCGAGGACTTGCCGGCGTTGGTGTAGCCGGCGATCGCGACCGACGGCACCTGGTGGCGGCGCCGCTCCTGCCGCTTGACGTCCCGGCTGGTCTTCATCTCGGCGATCTCGCGGCGCATCTTCGCCATCTTCTCGCGGATGCGCCGGCGGTCCGTCTCGATCTTGGTCTCACCCGGACCACGGGTGGCCATGCCGCCGCCGGACGAGCCGGAGCCGCCACCGCCCATCTGCCGGGACAGCGACTGACCCCAACCGCGCAGCCGGGGCAGCATGTACTGCATCTGGGCCAGCGACACCTGCGCCTTGCCCTCCCGGGACTTGGCGTGCTGGGCGAAGATGTCGAGGATCAGGGCGGTGCGGTCCACCACCTTGACCTTGACGACGTCCTCGAGCTGGATCAGCTGGCCGGGGCTCAGCTCACCGTCGCAGACGACGGTGTCCGCGCCTGTCTCCAGCACGATGTCGCGGAGTTCCTTCGCCTTGCCGGAGCCGATGTAGGTGGCCGGGTCGGGCTTGTCACGACGCTGGATGACACCGTCGAGCACCAGCGCGCCCGCCGTCTCGGCGAGGGCGGCCAGCTCGGCGAGGGAGTTGTCGGCCTCCTCGGCCGTGCCGGACGTCCAGACGCCGACCAGCACCACGCGCTCCAGGCGCAGCTGCCGGTACTCGACCTCGGTGACGTCCTGGAGCTCGGTGGAGAGGCCGGCGACGCGGCGCAGCGCGGCGCGCTCGGACCGGTCGAGTTGGTCGCCGTCACGCTCGTCGCTGAACCCGCTACCCCAGGCGACGTCCTCTTCCATCAGGGCGTCGGCCCGGCGGTCGGTCTCGGTGCTGCGCTGGCCGCGGTGCGAAAGGGAAGAGGAGAAGGTCATCGTGTCCTAACGTCGTGGAGTGCTTCCGGGAGTGCTTCCGTCGGAAGTCCTCCGAGAGGAGTTCTCTGAGGGTGCAACGCGCCGGGGCGCTGCTTCATTCCCCGCGCCGCCCGGAAGCGCGCGGGGTCCGACGGCGCGGGCATGTTCCCGCGACGCGTAGATGGTCGCACGCCGGAGCGGGCCCGTCACCCGCTTAACCCGGGCCGTCGTGTCGCGGGCCAGGCGGCCCCACCCGGACACAGCCCGGTCGCCGCCCTGCAGGAAGTCCGCTCGGAGCCGGGTCAGAGCGCGGGCTGCGCGGCCCGGATGACGTCGTAGACGCCGGGCACCTCGCGCATGGCGCGCATCAGCGCCGGCAGTTCGGCGGCGTCCTCCAGCCGGAGGGTGTAGGTGTGCCGGACCCGCTGCTGCCGCGGCGGCTCCACGGCCGCGTACAGCACGGCGGCGCCCTGGACGGCGATCGTCTCGGTGAGGTCGGCCAGCAGGTGGGGGCGGCCGAACGCCTCCGCGCGCAGCGTCACCCGGCAGGAGGCGCGGGCACTGGCCCGCCAGCGCACCGGCACCGGGTCGCGGCCGGAGGCGGCCATCCGGGCCACCGAGGCGCAGCCGTCCCGGTGCGCGGTGACGGCGCCACCGCGCACGGCGAAGCCGATGACCGGGTCCGGGGGCACCGGAGTGCAGCAGCGGGCCAGCCGTACGGGCCGCTCCGGCAGCCCCTCGGCGACAGCCGCGGACTCGGTGCGGGCGCCCTCGCGGTCGTCGCGCGGCGGCTCGTCGGCGGCCGGTTCGACGGCCTGGGGTTCCGGGGCCCTGGTCCCGCCGGCGGGCTCTTCCGGCTGGGCCTCCAGCCAGCGCCGGATGGCCAGCCGGGCGGCCGGGGTGCGGGCGTGCTCCAGCCAGTCGGGGGACGGCCCCGAGGCGCCCCCCTCGGCGGCCATCAGCAGTTGCACGGCGTCGCCGTCGCGCAGCACGGTGGCCAGGGTGGTGAGGCGTCCGTCGACCCGGGCCCCCACGCAGCGGTGGCCGTCGGCGCCGTGCCGCGCGTAGGCGGCGTCCACACAGGTCGCGCCGGCCGGCAGGTGCAGGGTGGCGGAGTCGGCGGTGCTGCCGGGTTCGGCGACGAAGACGGTGATCTCGCGGTCCTGGGCGAGGTCGTCGCGCAGTTCGGCCCAGAAGGTGTCGGGGTCGGGGGCGTGGCTCTGCCACTCCAGCAGCCGGGAGAGCCAGCCGGGCCGGGTGGGGTCGGCGCGTTCGCCGTCGGTGTCGCGGTCGGCTTCGGCGTCGTCGGCGCCGTCCGTGCGGTGCGGGTCGCCGAGCGCGATCACCCCGGCCTCGGCGACGCGGTGCATGCGGTGCGTGCGGACCAGTACCTCGGCCACCCGCCCCGAGGAGTCGGCGAAGGCGGTGTGCAGCGACTGGTACAGGTTGAACTTGGGGACCGCGATGAAGTCCTTGAACTCCGAGATCAGCGGGGTGAAGCAGGTGTGCAGCTCGCCGAGTACCGCGTAGCAGTCGGCCTCCTCGCCGACGAGGATGAGCAGCCGTCCGAAGTCGCAGGGGCCGAGCTGGCCGCGTTTGAGGCGGTAGCGGTGCACCGAGAGGTGGTGCCGTGGCCGGATCAGCACCTCGGCGCCGACCCGGGCCTCCCGCAGCACGCCCCGGACCGCTTCGGCCAGCTCCTCCAGCGGGTCGGGCGCCTCCCGGTGGGCGCGGATGAGGACGTCGGTGCGCCGGTGCTCCTCGGGGTGGAGGATCTCGAAGACCAGGTCCTCCAGCTCGGTCTTCAGCGCCTGCACGCCGAGCCGTTCGGCGAGCGGGATGAGCACGTCGCGGGTGACCTTGGCGATGCGCGCCTGCTTCTCCGGCCGCATGACGCCGAGGGTCCGCATGTTGTGCAGCCGGTCGGCGAGCTTGATCGACATGACCCGGACGTCGTTGCCGGTGGCCAGCAGCATCTTGCGGAACGTCTCGGACTCGGCGGCGGCGCCGTAGTCGACCTTCTCCAGCTTGGTCACGCCGTCGACCAGGTAGGCGACCTCCTCGCCGAACTCCGCCCGCACCTGGTCGAGCGTCAACTCGGTGTCCTCCACGGTGTCGTGGAGGAGGGAGGCGGTGAGCGTGGTGGTCTCGGCGCCGAGTTCGGCCAGGATGAGGGTGACGGCCAGCGGGTGGGTGATGTAGGGCTCGCCGCTCTTGCGCATCTGGCCGCGGTGGGAGGACTCCGCGAGCACGTAGGCGCGGCTGAGCGCGTCGAGGTCGGCGCCCGGGTGGTGCCTCCGGTGGGCCTGGGCCACGTGTTCCAGGGCGTTCGGGAGCCCACCGCGCGGGGCGGTTCCCAGCAGGGCCGCGCGCCCGAGTTTCCGCAGGCTCCTTACCGCGCTCATCGGCAGCCCCCTCGAGGTGTCGCACCGTCAGTTGCCTGATGCTACCGACCTCACCACGGACGGCCGACAGGCGTCCGGCGACCGTGTCCCGGATCACTCCATCGAGTGGAGTGTAGACGGTCACGAACGGTCAAAACCGTGACCCCTCCGGACAGTTGGCAGGGCGCGGCGGTTGACACGGCGACGGGCGACAGGTCTCGGGCCGGGCCCGGCCCGGCCTCCGGCGGAGCGCCGGGTCAGTGCCGGAGCAGCGACGGGTCCACGATGCCCTCGGCGACGATGACGGCGGGACCGGTCATCTCGACCTCGCCGTCCGAGTGCTCGGTGATGAGCAGCCGCCCGCCCGGGACATCGACCGTGTAGGTCGCCGGCCGGCCCTCCGCCGCCGGGTCGACGCCGTCCCTGCGGGCCGCCGCGACCATCACGGCGCAGGCGCCCGTGCCGCAGGACCGGGTCTCCCCCGAGCCCCGTTCGTGCACCCGCAGCGCCACGTGGCGCGGACCGCGGTCGACCACGAACTCGACGTTGGTGCCCTCCGGGTAGGCCTCGGCGGGGGTGACCCGAGGGGCGTCCAGGAGCGGTCCCGCCTCGGCGAGGTCGTCGACGAACACCACGGCGTGCGGGTTGCCCATGTTGACGTTGCGGCCGGTCCA
This sequence comes from Streptomyces durbertensis, assembly GCF_014156695.1. Taxonomy (GTDB): domain Bacteria; phylum Actinomycetota; class Actinomycetes; order Streptomycetales; family Streptomycetaceae; genus Streptomyces; species Streptomyces durbertensis. Next base: position 10,493 of record NZ_WMLF01000114.1, read on the forward strand.
CTCACGTTCGCCGACGGACACCGTCACCTCGGGGCCGGGGAGGCGGGCCTTGCCCATGTGGACGGTGATCGAAGCGTCCTCGTTGATGCTCACCCGGCGCACGCCGGCGCGTGTCGCCACCGCGAGGTCGCCGGTCTTGGCGAGCGCCATGCGTTCCAGGCAGTGGGCGAACACCCGCACGCCGTTCCCGCACATCTCCGCGACACTGCCGTCGGCGTTGCGGTAGTCCATGAACCACTCGGCCGCCTCCGCCATGGAGCTGGCCTCGGGGTGGGCGGCGGAACGCACCAGCCGCAGCAGCCCGTCGCCGCCGATACCGGCCCGGCGGTCGCACAGCCGCGCCACGTCGGCGGCGGTCAGCTCAAGACGGCCCTCCGGGTCCGGAATGATCACGAAGTCGTTCTCTGTGCCGTGTCCCTTGAGGAAGGTGATCGGCTGGGCTGCGCTGCTCACGCCTCGATCGTACGGGAGTGACGTGGGAGGCACGCCCGGGGCCGCCCGGCGCGCCGCGCCGTCCGCCCCGTGGGGCGGGTTCCCGGGGCCCGGCTCAGCGCAGGCGGGCGACGCGCCAGATCGCGAGCAGCACCAACGTGCCGACGATCACCGCGTACAGGGCCACGACCCGCCAGTCGGCGCGCTCCCTGGAGCCGCGCGCGGGCAGGCCCGGCCAGGCCAGTCCGACCCGGCGGGCGGCCATCATGCCCCACCCGGCCGCGCAGCAACTGATGAGCAGTCCGAGCATCGCCACGACGGCGCCGCCGTCGCCGAACTCGAAAGCGAGCGGGAAGGCGAACATCAGCGACCCGACAAGCGCCAGCGCCACGATCGGCGCGACCTGCCAGAGCCTCATCTTCCGCGGCGGACGCAGCTCGGCGTACGACTCGCCGCCGTCCTGGTACGTCGGTTCGCCCTCTCCGAGGATGTCCCGCCCGTCACTCAGGACGTCGCGTCCGTCGTTCGGCGGCAGGGCGCCGTCCAACGGCAGAACGGGGTCCAACGGCAGAGCGGGGTCGTCGCTGTCACGAGGGCCGGCCTCCATCGCCACGCGCCCTCCCAACTCCCGGCATTGCGGCTCGAGCGTCGATGATGGCACGTCCGGTGCCCGCGCCCGGCCGGTCTGAGCTTCCCGATGCCATCACGTGATCAGGCTGTGACCGGGCGCTCCAACAGGGCGACGGCGCGTTCGGCCAGTTCGCCCCGGTCCGCGGCGGCGCCGCTGAGCCAGTGCACCCGCTGGTCCTTGCGGAACCAGGTGTCCTGCCGGCGGGCGAAACGTCTGGTGGCCCGTACGGTCTCCGCGCGCGCCTCCTCCGGCGTGCACTCGCCGGACAGCGCGGCCAGCACCTGCTGGTAGCCGAGCGCCCGGGAAGCGGTCAGTCCCTCCCGCAGTCCGACCTCCGCGAGTTCCTCGACCTCCGCGACCAGCCCCTGGTCCCACATCCGGTCCACCCGCGCGGCGATGCGCTCGTCCAGCTCGGGCCGGGCGACGTCGACCCCGATCTGGAGCGTCCGGTACACCTCGCGCCGGGCGCCTGGGGCGGGCAGGTTGGCGGTGAACGGCCGGCCGGTGAGCTCGATGACCTCCAGCGCCCGCACGATGCGTCGGCCGTTGCCGGGCAGGATCGCGCGGGCCGCCTCGGGATCGGCCGCGGCCAGCCTGCGGTGCAGCTCCCCCGGGCCGACCTCGGCGAGTTCGCCTTCCAGCCGGGCCCGGACGGCCGGATCGGTGCCGGGGAACTCCAGCGCGTCCACCGCCGCGCGGACGTAGAGGCCCGAACCGCCCACCAGGACCGGGGTGCGGCCCTCGGCGAGCAGCCGGTCGATCTCGGCGCGCGCCATCCGCTGGTACTCGGCGACGCTGGCGGTGACCGTCACGTCCCACACGTCGAGCAGCCGGTGCGGCACGCCCCGCCGCTCCTCCTCGGTCAGTTTGGCGGTGCCGATGTCCATGCCCCGGTAGAGCTGCATGGAGTCGGCGTTCACGACCTCGCCGTCCAGGTGGCGGGCGAGGGCGACGCCCAGGTCCGACTTGCCCGCGGCGGTCGGGCCCACGACGGTGACCACCTGCGGCGCCTCGACGGTCTCGGACGGGTCGGCTGGGTTGGGTACGGAGTTCACGCCCCAAGTGTTTCAAACGGTGTGCAGCCCGAACGAGCGACGTGACGACGCCGGGGTGGGCTTCGTTGCCGTTGCGGGTTCCCGTGATCGACACGCGGCGACCCTCAGCCGAACAACCTTTGGAGTGGTCATGGGCATTTTCTCCTGGCTTCGCGGCAAGCGCCGAGGCACCGGGGCGGCGGCCGGCGAGCCGCCGGCGCCGGAGAGCCGGGGCGAGCAGCGGTCCGGCGAGCCGACCGACGGGGAGCAGCCCACGGCGACGGCGCCCGCCACCGACGAGGCGGCGTCGTCCGAGCGCTCCACCGAACGGTCCGAGGCCGCCACGGCGGCGACGGACGAGAGCACGACGGCGCGGTCGGAGGCGTCGGCCACCACGGCGGCCGAGACCGCCACCGCCGAGTCCGACGACGCCGCCGCCGCCGACGCCGACAAGCGGGACGGCGCCGAGGCCGGCAGCGCTCGGGACACCGAAGCCGCCGTCTGCGACTCGCCGCGCGACGTCACCTCCGGCAAGGCCGGCGAAGCGGACGGGGAGCGGAACGAGGCCGACGGGGCGGATACGATCAAGGACGGCGCGGACGCCGCGTCGGAGCCGGCCGAGGAGGCCGCGGGCGAACGTGTGGGCATCCCGCAGCAGCAGTCCGCGCGGCGGGCCGCCGACAGCACGGCAAGCGACGGCGCGCGCCCCTAGCGGCTCGTCGGGTCCCGTTCGTCGGGCCCCGTGCGGCGACGGCCGGGAGCGCCGTCTCCGGCCGAACCCGTCGATTCACGGAACCCATCCAAGGGAAGGTGACCACCATGGGACTCATGGACAAGGTCGGCAAGGTCAAGGACCTGCTCGGTCAGCACAGCGACAAGGTCGGCGAGGGCCTGGAGAAGGCCGCCAAGGCGGTCGACGCCAAGACCAAGGGCAAGTACAGCGACCAGATCAAGACCGGCACCGAGAAGGCCAAGGAGGCCGTGGGTCGCCTCTCCGAGGAGGACAAGACCGACGGGAAGACGGACGGGAAGGGCGGGGACAGCTCCGCGCGCAAGGACGCCTGAGAGCCGCCGAGCGGGGCGGGACGGCTGCCGGCCGCCCCGCCCCGAGCC
>NZ_WMLF01000115.1 GCF_014156695.1 Streptomyces durbertensis
GGCGCGGGGTGCGCCCGCGACGGTCGCCGGGCTGAGCCCCGCGGTTCTGCCGTGCGAGGGCGTGTCGGCGGTGACGTGCGTGGTCCGTGCGGTGGCTGGTCTTGTGGACTCGCACCGCGGCGCGTCACCGTCGCCGACAGGCCGAAGGTGTTTCCCCCGGGCGGCGTTCGCGATGGATGTCCCACCACCGCGAACGTGTGTCCGACCGACTGGTTGGGTCGAAGCTAGGGCGTCGGCGGCGCCCTTCGGAATACGCGTCCGGTGATCTACGGATACGTAATTAACTCCACCCCGCCGCTATGCCGTACTTGGACACAATCGCCTGGTCAGAGCGGGTTTACGGGCAAGCGCCCGGCGTCCGCTGAGCGGACGGGCCGTCGGCCGCCGCGGCTGCTCAGTCCGGGACGAGGTCCTGGCGGGACTGGATGCCGAGCTTGCGCATCGCCCGTGCGACGTGCTGTTCGACGGTGCGCGGCGACAGGTGCAGGGTGGCGCCGATCTCCCGGTTGGTGAGCCCGGCGGCGGCCAGCTCCGCCACCTCGCGTTCGCGCGGTGAGAGGCGGTCTCCGTACCCGGGCCGGCCCGGGGAGCGGCGGCCGCGTTCGGGCCGGTGGGCGCGGAGCAGTGCGCGGGCGCGGGAGGCGTCCCAGATGGCGCCCAGTTCGACGAACGCCTCGACCGCCTCGGTGAGTTGGTCGGTGTCCGGGGTCAGGTCGCCGTCCTCAGCGGCGTGCGCGCAGCGGAAGCGGGCTTCCGCGGTCAGCGCACGGTGGTAGGGGCGCCCGAGCTCGGCGTACCGCCGGCTGGCGCGGCCGAGGAGCTCCACCGCGTTCGCGGGCTCGCCGTCGGCCTCGGCGAGCAGGGCCTGGCACCACAGCAGCGCGATCCGCGCCGACGGCGCATCGCGCCCCTCAAGCCCGGCGGCGAACTCCGTGACCATCTCGTGGGCGGCGGTGGCGCCGGCGTGCCGCACGGTCGCCTCGATCGCCCACGGGGCGAGTTCGGCCGCCCACACCCACACCTCGGACTTGCGCACCCGGGCCCACGCCTCCGCGGCCTCCTCGGCCGCGCCCGCGACGTCGTCCCGGGCGAGGGCGAGCCGGATGCGGGCCCCGGACGCCGCCGCCACCAACGGCACCGAGCCCTGCGCGGGCGCCGGGATGCCCTCGCCGTTCAGCCACTGGCCCATCTGCGCCCAGTCGCCCCGGGCCAGCGCGAGTTGGCCGAGTACGACGCGGGCGTCCTCGGCGATCATCGGCATCTGGCCGGACTCGGCCACGTGCGCCTCGCAGCGGCCGGCAAGCCCCGCCCACCGCCCGGTGGACCAGTCCAGCAGCAGGCCGGTGCCGTGCCCGGTCTGCTCCTGGTAGGAGGCGCCGCTGCGGGCGGAGTGGTACAGGCCCTCCTCGAGCAGCTTGGCCGCCCGGTCGTAGTGGCCGAGCAGCACGGCGGCGTCCGCGCAGTTGCACAGCCCCCGGGCGACGTGCTGGGAGTCGGCCGGGTCGATGCCGTCGCGCGGCAGCTCGTCCAACAGCCGCCAGGCGTCCGGGTCACCGATGCCCAGCAGCACGGAGACGGTGTTGGCGGCGACGGCCAGCTTCACGGTCTCGTCCCCGCTGTCCTCGGCGGCGCGCTGCGCCCGCCTGAGCCAGGACATGCAGTGGCTGAAGGACGCGGTGGGCCAGTACGGGATGGCCAGCGAGGACATGACGCGCGCGGTCAGGGCGGGCTGGTCGCCCAGCTCCTCCACCGCGCGTTCCATCTCCGCCCGCCCCTCGACCGCCAGGCCGAGCTGGTTGGCGAGCAGCAGGCCGAGGTCGAGGCGTACCCGGCCGCGCACCTCGGCGGGCAGTTCCCGGTCCTCCACGATGTGCCTGAGCACTCCGACCGTCTGGTCCGAACGAAGCCCGACCACCGCGCTGTTGGCGAGCAGCGGGGCCAGCCGGAGCCGGGCCTGCGCGGGCAGCGACGGGTGGCCCAGCGCCTCCTCCAGCAGCCGCACCGCCCGCTGGTGCTCGCCGCGCTGCGCGAAGCCGGAGGCGGCGCGTTCGACGGCCCGCGCCCAGCCGCCGAAGTGCCCGCTCTCTCGGCGGTGTTGGGCGACCCGTGCCCACGGCACCGGCTGCCGTCCGGCCAGCACCTCCCCGGCGGCGCGGTGCAGCCGGGACCGGTCAGGGCCGGGTATGCGGGCGGCCAGCGCCCGCGCGGCCAGCGGGACGGCAAAGCCGTACCGGTCGGCGGCGAGCTGCTGGACGACGGCGGCGTCGAGGGCGGCGGTCAGCGCCGGAGCGGCCTCCGCCACCGGCAGCCCGGCCGTGCGGGCCAGCTCCCGCAGGCTGGCCGGCTCGGCCAGGACGGCGGCGGCGTGGGCCAGTTCGCGGGCCGCGCCGGTGAGCCGGGCGGCACGGCCGAGTACCAGGTCGGAGAGGCGCGGCGGCACACCGGCGGCGTCGACGTCGGCGGCGGTCCGGCGCCGCCGGTGGTCGACGTCACCGGCGACGAGCATGCGCAGCAGGTCGGCGACGACCTGGGCAACGCCGCCGGAGAGCCGGTGCAGCCGGGGCACCAGGTCGGGCGCGACCCGGTCGGCGCCGAGCGCGGCGTGTACCGCACCGGCCGTCCACTCCTCGTCCCGCGGGCCGACCTCCTGGTGCAGCACGGTCGACTCGGCCGGGTAGCCGACGGGTTCGCGCAGCGGCAGGCCGGGATGCGGCAGTTCCTCCGGTCGGTGGGTGAGGACGACGGACAGCCCGGGCGACGGGCGTTCGAGCAGGTCGCGCAGGGCGGCGGCGATCGTCTCGCCCGCCAGGTGCACGTCCTCGACCACCAGCAGCCGACGGCCGGCACCCCGGGCGAACCCCGCCAGCCTGGCCCGTACGTCGGGTGCGGCCGGGTCGGCGTCGAAGGGCCCGTCATCGGAGGCGACCAGCTCGTTCCGCGTGCAGCGCAGCTCCAGACGCGGCACCCCGTGCGGGTCGGCCGCCTCCACACGTGCGGCCAGCCGGCGCACCAGCTCGCTCTTGCCCGTCCCGGCCGCACCGGCGAGCAGCAGGACCACGGGGGCGTCACCGGCCGTCAGCAGGGCGGCCGTCCGCCGCAGCGCCTCCCGGTCACCTTCCGTCACGTTCCCGGTGTCCTGTGGAGTCATGCGGCGTTTTCGCTTTCTTTGCGTATACGTACTTCCGACGTCCCTGATTGCACAGTCTCCACCGAGGCGGGCAGCTTGGCACCATCACCGGTGACAAAACCTCGCGAGACCGCGCGAAGCGGTCGCGGCGCCGGGAGCCGGCCTGGCTCTAAGGAGCAGCACTGATGAGCACAGCAGCACAGCCGTGGTCCAGCGCGGTCCTGACCTGCCCGGGCGAGAACGCGCCGGGCCGGTCGGCGGCCAGGGGCACCGCCGGGCGGCCCGGGTGGGAGCCCCGGCCGGAGGAGGTCACCGCGACCGCGATGACCACCCGGGCGTCCTGCTGTCTGGCCGCGACCCGGGAGGCCGCGCCGGCGATGCGGCACTTCGCGAGCGGGATGGCCCGCTGCTGGCTGCTCTCGGAGGAGGCCCGGGAGGCGGTGTCGGTGGTCGTCACCGAACTCGTCGCCAACGCGGTGCTGCACAGCGGCAGCCCCGAGGTGTCGCTGTTCCTCACGCTCTCCGCCGACACGCTGAACGTGGAGGTGCGGGACTCCGGGCGCTGGCGTCCGCGCCCGCGGCCGCGGGTGGAACCGCTGGACGCCGACGTGCAGTGCGGCCGCGGACTGCCGCTGGTCGAGGCGTACGCGTCGCGTACCGCGACACTGCCCTCGGCACGCGGCACCCGGGTCGTGGCCGAGATCGACCTGACTCCGGCGGACGGCCCCGCCGGGCGTCGGGAGGACCGGCGGGCCACCCCCCAGCGCCACGTCACCGGCATCGGCTGACGGGCGCCGCCCGCCCGGAGGGGCGCCGGCTTTCCCTCCGGCGCCCCTCCCCCCGCTTCCTCCGTCCCGCGCTGGTCAGGTCGCGGTCGGCGGCCGTAGGGTCGGCGGCGGGCGCGGCGCGTTCACGCGTTGACATCGGAGGGGAAGACCGCGGTATGCGAGACCACAGTGACCAGTCCGGCGGCGACCGGCCCGAGCGGCGGCCCGACGTGCTCGTCGAGCGGCGCGGGCGGGCCGGGTACCTCACGCTCAACCGCCCCCGGGCGCTCAACTCGCTCGACCACGGCATGGTCCGGCGGCTGACCGAGGCGCTGACCGCCTGGCGGGCGGACGACTCCGTGGAGGTGGTCGTCCTCTCCGGCGCGGGCGACCGCGGGCTGTGCGCGGGCGGCGACATCCGGGCGATCCGGGAGGACGCCAGAGCCGGCGGCGAGGCGAGCCTGGCGTTCTGGCGGGACGAGTACCGGCTGAACGCGTTGGTGGCGTCCTACCCCAAGCCGTACGTGGCGCTGATGGACGGCATCGTGATGGGCGGCGGTGTGGGTGTCTCCGCGCACGGCCGGGTGCGGGTCGTCACCGAGCGGTCGCGGGTGGCGATGCCGGAGACCGGCATCGGCTTCGTTCCGGACGTGGGCGGCACCTGGCTGTTGGCGCACGCCCCCGGCGAGCTGGGCACCCATCTGGCGCTGACCGCGCGGGCGGTCGGCGCCGCCGACGCCGTGCTGTGCGGACTCGCCGACCACCATGTGCCCGCCGCCCGGCTGCCGGAGCTGCGCGAGGCGCTGGCCGAGGAGGCGCCGGACCGGGCGCTGGCCCGGTTCGCCACCGAACCGGCGCCGGGCGAACTGGCCGGGCGGCGCGCGTGGATCGACCGCTGCTACGCCGCCGACGAGGTCGAGGACGTGCTGGCCGCGCTGGTGGCGGAGGACCTGCCGGAGGCCAAGGAGGCCGCCGAGCAGATCCACGCCAAGTCGCCGACCTCGCTGAAGGTCACGCTGCGCGCGCTCCGGCGGGCACGGCGGCTCGGCAGCCTGGAGGAGGCGCTGGAGCAGGAGTTCCGGGTCTCCAGCGCGGCGCTCCGGGCGCCCGACCTGGTGGAGGGCGTGCGGGCGCAGATCATCGACAAGGACCGGGCACCGCGCTGGTCGCCGCCGACGCTGCGGGAGGTCGCCGACGAGGACGTGGAGGCGTTCTTCGCGCCGTCGCCCGCCGGCCCGCTCTTCGGCTGAACCCGCCGCACGCGCGCCTGCCGGGCGCGGAGTCGCCGGGCGCGGAGTCGCGGGCGTAGGCGATGTCGGTGGCACGGCCTAAGGTCGGGCGTATGAGCTACTCAGACGTCCGGGAGCTTCGCACCGCGCTCCAGACGGCCACCGACATCGCCTACGACTGGGAGGCCAACCCGCCGGTCGACCAGCTCGCCGAGGTCTCCGACGCCTTGCTGCGCGCGCTGACCTCGGTGCGCGCGATGGAGAGCGAGCTGGGCGGGACGACGGGCTGCCGGGAGCATCCGCGGGGCGCCGTCGACCCGCTGTACGGCGACAAGGACGATCCGCTGCCTCCCGGCTGGGGCAGATGCCTGCTGTGCAACGACCGGCGCCGCCGGGCCGCCTCCGGCCGCCGCGCCTCCCGCTGACCGGCCCGCGCGGCGGCCGGGTCGGGGCGCGGCGGCCGCCGCCTCAGCAGTTCTTGTAGTCGACCTTCGTGGAGTTGTAGGAGCAGGTGTCCCGCAGGCTGCCGTCGGCCCGGCGCAGTGTCGCGGTGTCCTTGTCGTTGTTCCAGACGTAGGCCGCGCGCTGCTGGTAGACGGTCCCCGAGGTGTCCGTGCCCTTGCCCGTGCGCACGGTCACGGACTTGCCGGCCTTCAGGGTGAAGGTCTTGAAGGTGTACCTGTGGCCGGCCGCGTCGGTCAGCGTCCAACCGGTGAGCTTGACGCTCTTCGCCGTGCTGTTGGTGATGCGGACCCACTCGCCGTTGAGGCTGGTGTTGGAGCGGTCGTCCTTGCCCGGCGAGTCGTAGTAGATCTTCGCCAGGTGGACCGAGCCGGCGGCGTGCGCGGGCGCGGCGGGGCCCGCGAGCAGTCCGGCCGCGAGGGCGGCGACGGCGGCTGCGGGAAGGAGACGTATCGGGGTTCTGGACACAGCTGTGCTCCGCGATTGTCTGAAGGCGTCGGACGGCGTCCGCGCGCGGGGGACACGGTCGGCCGGGCGCGGCCGAGCGCGTGCCGCTGATGCTAGGCAGGAGCCGCCACCCCGTTCGGCGGTGTTCCCGGCGGTGTTACCGAATCAGGACATGACCGCCGTGTCCGGACGAAGACGCCGGATGGCGGGCGTCCCGGGCGGAAGGCGTCCGTTCAGACGTCGTCGCCGCGCGTGCCGCGCGGCGCGCGGGGGCCGGATCGCCGCCCGGTCCTGCGGGCGGCGGCCCGGCGGCGCGCGGTACGGGCCTCACGTACCTCGCGGGCCCTGGCCTGGCCGGCGACGCGGCGCTCCTCGTAGCCGGGAGGCTCCACGGTGTGCAGGCACTGGCCGCAGGCGTAGCCGCCCTCCGGGCCCTCGATGACCGGCCAGCCGCACTGGGCACACGTCATGGCGGTTCTCCACACCCCCTGAGTCGAATGTGGATCTTAGAGCACCACGGCGGACGAACCGACAGCTTCCGGCCACGTCTGGACGGGCCGCGCGCCGGGCGGTGCTCAGAACACCGACCAGTCGGAGCGCTCGGTGAAGTCCTCCAGCGCGGCGAGCGCGCCCACCGAGTTGCCGGCGGCGTCCAGTCCGGGGCTCCAGGCGCAGACCGCGCCCCGGCCGGGGACGATGGCGAGGACCCCGCCGCCCACGCCGCTCTTCCCGGGCAGGCCGACGCGGTAGGCGAAGTCGCCGGCCGCGTCGTAGGTGCCGCAGGTCAGCAGGACCGCGTTGATGCGCTTGGCGTCGCCCCTGCTGAGCAGCCGGCTGCCGTCGGCGCGCAGCCCGTGCCGGGCGAGGAAGCCGCCGGCGAGTGCCAGGTCGCGGCAGTCGGCACTGATGGAGCAGTGCGCGAAATAGTGGTCCAGTACGTCGTCGACGGGGTTGTGCAGGTTGCCGAAGGACGCCATGAAGTGGGCGAGGGCGGCGTTGCGGTGCCCGTGGCCGGCCTCGGACTCGGCCACCGCGCGGTCGGTGTCGATGGCCGGGTTGCCGCTCTCCTGCCGCAGGAAGTCGACGACGGCGCCCCGGGCGTCCCCGGTGAGGCTGAGCAGCGCGTCGGTGACGACAAGCGCGCCCGCGTTGATGAAGGGGTTGCGCGGGATGCCCTGCTCGGACTCCAGCTGGATGAGGGAGTTGAACGGGTTGCCCGACGGCTCGCGGCTCACCCGCTGCCACAGGGTGGCGCCGCCGTGCGACAGCGCGAGCGCCAGCGCGAACAGCTTGGAGATGCTCTGCACGGAGAACGGTTCCCGCCAGTCGCCGACCCCGTGGACCTCGCCGTCCACCGTCGCCAGCGCCATGCCGAAGCGCTGGGGATCGGCGCAGGCCAGCGCGGGGATGTAGTCGGCCGGGCGGCCCCGGTCCAGTACGGGTCGGGCGGCCTTCATGGCGTGCAGCAGCAGTTCCTGGTAGTTCACGCGTTCATTGTGTCCCGCCGCGGAACGCCGGGCTCCCCGGGGCGCCGGCCGCCGGGGGTCACTGCTCGACGACGCGCATCTCGAACCAGGTGGTCTTGCCGCGCGGCTGGAGGTCCACTCCCCAGCGGTCGGAGAGGCGTTCCACCAGCCACAGTCCGCGCCCGCTGGTGTCCATGGGCTGCACGGGCAGCAGGCACGGCAGCCCCCTGGAGGGATCCCGCACCTCCACGCGGACGCGGCCGCGGGTGCGGTACATCCGCAGTCCGAAGCGCTGGGCGCCGGTGTGCAGTACGGCGTTGCCGACCAGTTCCGACACGAGCAGCACGGTGTGCTCCACCAGTTGACCCGGGAGGCGCCACCGGTTGAGCAGGACCGTCTCGGCGAGTTGCCGCGCCACCTTGGCCGACTCGGGCCGGTTGGGCAGCTGCACCTCGTCGAGGCTGGGGTCGGCCACGGTGGTGAGGTCGTCGGGGCCGAGGCCCGCCCCGCAGTCGAGTGTCGGCGCTCCGGGCGCCCCGCCGTCCCGTTCCGCCATGCGTCCCGCCATGGGCAACATGATGGCCTCTCACATGGCCTTCTGTGCGCGGTCTGCGGGATTCGCCGGGCGGGCGCAACGGCCCCGATCCGGCCCTGAAACCGGCCGACCAGCCGGTAACCGGCGCGCCACCTGCGTCGATGCCCGCCACGCGGGGTGCGAGGACGATCACCGAAAGCGACAGCCGAGCGGCCGCTTAAGTCGCCCTTGAGGTTGTACTCATGTCACCTTGACGAAGATCGCACCCAAGAGTGACGCCGGACCCGCGCGAACGGCCGGACCCGGGGCGGGACCGGCCGTCGCTGACCGGCCGTCGGTGACCGGCCGTGAGGCGTGTGCCGCGGCGGGCGCCGCGGCACGGCTCAGCGGAACTTGGCCTTGCCGGGGCCGTCCTCCACGAAGCTGCGCATGCCGATCTCGCGGTCCTCGGTGGCGAACAGCCCGGCGAACCAGTTGCGTTCGATCGCCAGGCCGGTGTCGATGTCCGCTTCCAGACCGGCGTCCACGCACTCCTTCGCGGCGCGCAGCGCGATGGCCGGCCCGGCAGCCAGCCGGGATGCCCAGGCGTGCGCCTGCTCGTAGACCTCGGCGGCCGGCACGACCCGGTCGACCAGGCCGAGCGCCAACGCCTCCTCGGCCTTGACCATCCGGCCGGTGAAGATGAGGTCCTTCGCCTTGGACGGCCCGACCAGCCGGGACAGCCGCTGGGTGCCGCCGGCGCCGGGGATGAGGCCCAGCAGGATCTCCGGCTGGCCGAGCTTGGCGTTCTCCGCCGCGATCCGGTAGTCGGCGCACAGCGCCAGCTCGCAGCCGCCGCCCAGCGCGTAGCCGGTGACGGCCGCGACGACCGGCTTGGGAATGCGGGCCACGGCGGTGAAACTGTCCTGGAGGCCGCGGGACCTGGCGACCATGGCCGCGTGGTCCATGTCGCGCATCTCCTTGATGTCCGCGCCGGCGGCGAAGACCTTCTCGCCGCCGTAGAGGATCACGGCCCGGACGTCCTCCCGGTGGGTGGCCTCGGTGGCGAGTTCACGCAGCCGGTCCTGGGTGGCGATGTCCAGCGCGTTCATCGGCGGGCGGTCCAGCCGGATCGTGCCGACGCCGTCCGCGACCTCGAGATTCACAGTCATGGCGGCAGGGTAGCCGTGGGCCCCGCCGGTGTCGTGGGTGCGCCGCTGTGATCCGGCCTACGCCCGCGGCGGGGCGTAGGCCGGGCTCGTCACTGTTCCGCGCCCCACTGGCCCCACGGCATGTTCCACCCGTTGAGGCCGTTGTCCGGCTGGATGACGCGGTCCTTGGAGTTCCGCACCTCCACGACGTCGCCGATCATCGAGTTCCGGTAGAACCAGGCGCCCGGCACCCCCGGGTCGCCCCCGCCGCGCACGTCGTGCAGACCGACGCAGCCGTGGCTGACGTTGGCGGAGCCGAAGGTGCTCTTCGAGGCCCAGTAGTTGCCGTGGATGAACGTGCCGGAGGTGCTGAGCCGCATGGCGTGCGGCACGTCCTTGATGTCGTACTCGCCGCCGAAGCCGACGGTCGCGCCGTTCATCCGGGTGACCTTGTACCTCTCGCTGATCACCATCTTGCCGTTGTAGGTCTCGGTGCCCGGCGCGCCGGTGGTGACCGGGATCGTCTTGACCACCTTGCCGTCACGGCGGACCGTCATGGTCTTCTTCGCCGCGTCGACCACGCTGACCTGCGCCCGGCCGACGGTGAACGAGACCTTCTTCTCCTGCGTGCCGTAGACGCCGTCGGCCGCCTCCACGCCGTTCAGCCGCAGGTCGAGCGTGACCTTCGTGCCGGGCTTCCAGTACTTCTCGGGCCGCAGGTCCAGGCGGCGGTCGCCGAACCAGTGGCCCTTGATCTCCACCGCCGGCTCCGCGGTCACCTCGATGCCCCGGGCGACCTCCGCGCGGTTGGCGACGGCCCGGTTGAAGTTGATCGACACCGGCATGCCGACGCCGACCGTGGAGCCGTCCTCGGGCGTGAAGTAGCCGACGAAGGTGTCCTTGGCGACCAGCGTGGTGAAGGTGGCGTTGCGCGCCGCCTCACGGCCGTGCTCGTCCCGCGCGACGGCGTTGACCGTGTACCTGGTGGCGGTCGCCAGCGGGCGCTCCGGCTCCCACAGCGTCTTGCCCCGGGTGAGTCGCCCGGCGACCTCCCGGTCCTCGTCGTCCTTGACCGTGACCGTCGTCAGCCGGCCGTTGTCCGCGGCGACGCGCAGCCCGCCGGCGGTCGGCACGTCCTCCGCGCCGTCCTTCGGCGCGATCTTCACCACGGCCGTCGAGGCCCCGGTGGCCGGCTTGTCCGACGGCTTCTCACCGCCCTTGTCCTCGGCGCCGGCGCCACCGCCGCAGCCGGTCACCGCCAGCATCACCAACCCGAGCCCGGCGGCCGCCAGGCCCCCACGCGACCGCCACCGGACAGGACCTATCGCGGACTTCCTCACGACGGTTCCCCCTTCACACTGCCCACCGCGCGTCACCGCGCGACCTCCACGCCCCCTGCGCCACCACGTGGCGAAATCGGCCCTACCGACAAGAAGCGAACCACACGGGACCCCCACGCGAAGCCCTCTGGAATGTCACCGTTCCGTCCCGGTTTCCGACCGGCCCCGGGCCCGTGACCAGCAGGTCGCGTGACGTCACGACCGGACGGGCCGGGCGGGCGGCCGCCGGGCGGCCGGCGCGGCGCGACACGCCCGACGTGCCGTCAGCCCGGGTCACCCGAACGGCGCGCCGCACACCCGTTCGCCGCCACCTCGCCGAGGCCACCGAACGCGCCGCCGTCCGGGAACAAGTGCCCCTCGCCGCAACGGAGAACGAACATGTCGACCGGCGGTCCGCCACGAGCCGGGACGTCGCCGGTAGTGGGAAAGGTCGCACTCACGCGTGTGAGTGAGGCACCTCCTACGGGAAGAATCGCGGATAACCGGAACGAACGCGCGCCCCACACCGTCGTCCCCGAGCCGCAGGAGGCTGTCCACGTGCCCTGCACAGCGTCGCTGACCAGGTGCCGTACGCGGCTCCACCGAGGGGGATGACGCCCATGACGGAGACACACGCGGCCACCGGCCGCACCGAGCGGTCCGGCACCACGCGCCGGGCCGCCCCGGCGCCCGCCCGGGAGGGCCGGCGCCACGCCGCCCCTCAGGCCGACATCGAGCGGCGGCCGGTGTGGCCGGGCAGTTCGCAGCCGCTCGGCGCCCGCTACCACGTGGGCCCGGACGGCGTGTCCGGCACCAACTTCGCGCTGTGGGCGGGTGGCGCGGAGGGCGTGGAGGTGTGCCTGTTCGACGACGCGGGCAACGAGACCCGGCACCCCCTGACCGAGCTGACCCACGAGATCTGGCACGGCTTCCTCCCCGGCGTGCGCCCGGGCCAGCGCTACGGCTACCGGGTGCACGGCCGCTGGGACCCGTGGTCGGGGGCCCGCTGGAACCCGGCCAAGCTGCTGCTCGACCCGTACGCCCGGGCCGTGGACGGCGACTACACGCTGCCCGCCGAGGTGTACGGGCACGTCCGGGACTGGCCGGAGCAGCACCTGGCGGACACCGTCCGCGACAACCGCGACTCGGCGCCGCACGTCCCCAAGGGGGTGGTGGTGCACAGCGGCGGCACCAGCGGCGCGGACGACGAGTGGCTGGACGACCGCCGCCCGAAGACGCCGTGGGCCGACACCGTCCTGTACGAGCTGCACGTGCGCGGCTTCACCAAGCGCCACCCGGGTGTGCCCGAGCCGCTGCGCGGCACGTACGCGGGCCTGGCGCACCCGGCGGCGATCGAGCACCTCACCCGGCTCGGCGTCACCGCCGTGGAACTGCTGCCGGTGCACCAGTTCGCCCACGAGGACCATCTGCTGCGGCGCGGCCTGCGCAACTACTGGGGCTACAACTCCATCGGCTACTTCGCCCCGCACGGCGCCTACGCGGCGTACGGCACGCGCGGCCAGCAGGTCGGCGAGTTCAAGGAGATGGTGCGGCGGCTGCACGAGGCCGGCATCGAGGTCATCCTCGACGTCGTCTACAACCACACCGCCGAGGCGAGCGAGCTGGGGCCGATGCTGTCGCTGCGCGGCATCGACAACCGGGGCTACTACCGGCTCGCCGACGACCCGCGCCGCTACGCCGACTACACCGGCTGCGGCAACACCCTGCACGTCGTCCAGCCGCAGGTGCTGCGGCTGATCACCGACTCGCTGCGGTACTGGGTGCAGGAGATGGGCGTCGACGGCTTCCGCTTCGACCTGGCGGCGGCGCTCGCCCGGTCGATGCACGACGTCGACATGCTCTCCCCCTTCCTGGCGGTGATCGCGCAGGACCCGGTGCTGCGGCGGGTCAAGCTGATCGCCGAGCCGTGGGACGTGGGCTCCGGCGGCTACCAGGTCGGCGCGTTCCCGCCGCTGTGGACGGAGTGGAACGACCGCTACCGGGACGCGGCCCGCGACTTCTGGCGCGGCGCCCTGCCGGACGTGCGGGACCTGGGCTACCGGCTGTCCGGCTCCAGCGACCTGTACGCCTGGGGCGGCCGGCGCCCCTACGCCTCGGTCAACTTCATCACGGCCCACGACGGCTTCACCCTGCGCGACCTGGTCAGTTACAACCGCAAGCACAACGAGGCCAACGGCGAGGACAACCGGGACGGCACCAACGACAACCGCTCCTGGAACTGCGGCGCCGAGGGGAGGACGGGCGACGAGGAGGTCAACGCGCTGCGCAGGCGGCAGCTGCGCAACATGCTGACCACGCTCCTGCTGTCCACGGGTGTGCCCATGCTCGTCGCGGGTGACGAGATGGGCCGCACCCAGGGCGGCAACAACAACGCCTACTGCCAGGACAACAACATCGGCTGGCTCGACTGGTCGCTGCTGAAGGAGCCGGCCTGGCGGAACCTGTTCGACCTCACCGCCCGGCTGATCGCCCTCCGCCGCGCGCACCCGGTGCTGCGCCGCAAGGCGTTCTTCTCGGGCCGGCCGCACGGCCCCGAGGGACTGCGGGATCTCGCCTGGTTCGCGGCCGACGGCTCGGAGATGACGGAGGCGGACTGGTTCGCGCCCAGCAACACCCTGGGCATGTACCTCTCCGGACGGGACATCCCGCACCGGGACGCGCGCGGCGAGCAGGTCGTCGACGAGAGCTTCCTCGTGGTCCTGCACGCCGACCACCGGCCGCTGGACTTCCCGCTGCCGGGCCCCCCGTGGGCCGACTCCTACAAGCTCGTCGTCGACACCTCCCGGGAGTCCCAGTCCCGCGCCCCCGGCACCCGCGTACGGGCGGGTTCGACGGTGACCGTGCCGCCGCGCAGCGCGCACCTGTGGCAGGTGCGGTTCTCGTAGCGGCCCCGGCGCTCCTCACTCCCGACGGCCCCGGGCGGAACGTTCCCCCGGGGCCCCGATCCGGTGATCGTCACGGCCGGCCGTAACCTCCGCCGTGGCGACGGGAGTTGGGCCGACCATGCGCCGTCCCGCAACCGCCGCCCGGCTGGCGGTCCTCGCCGCCACCCTGGCGGCGGCCGCCGGATGCCTCACCGTCCCCGCACCCCCCGAACCAGCGCCC
>NZ_WMLF01000116.1 GCF_014156695.1 Streptomyces durbertensis
CACCCACTCCGTCCCGCTCCCGCCCTCAGGAGGCTGACGATGATCAAGGTGGTACGGGGCAACCCGACACCGGAGGAGCTGGCCGCCGCACTGGCGGTGGTCCAGGCGCGGGCCGCCGCGGCGGCGACCGCCGAGCCCGGCGCGCCCGCCCCCACCGAGTGGTACGACCCCGCGCGGCTTGTCCCCCGCCGCGTCCCGCATCCCGGCCCCCGCGCCTGGCGCACCAGCTACTGGCCCAGCTGACCGTTCCGCGACGCGCGTGCGGGGCGCCCCTTCCGGCGCCCCGCACACGGCGCCCCGCACGGTACCCGTCCCGATCTGAGTACGCGTACTCAGGCGCCGGCCGCCGCGACGCGGCAGGCTGGCCGCATGCTCTGGTCAGACCCCCCACCGCACAAACCCTCCGAGCTGCTGCGCGCCGCCCAGAACCGCCTCCGCCGCGTCGGCTGGGTGATCGCCACCGTGGTCGTCTTTGTCCTCCTCATGGCCCTCAGCTCCCGCCGCTGAGCCCCGCGGGGCGCGACTCCGCCCCGTGCCGTTGCGGCATGTGCGGCGCTGCGTAACTTCTCCGCCGCCGGTTGGACCTACGGCTCCCGCCGGGCCGCTCGCGGGCCTACGATCGGCTGCGGGTCACCGTGCTGCGCCCCCACCGCGGTCGTGCCCGCGAACGAACAGCGTCGAAAGGGGCGGCCGATGAGACCCGAATCTCCCCGCTGGTTCACGTCCTCCTACAGCAGCAACGGCGGCGCCTGCCTGGAGGTCGCCGCCAACCTCGTCCACTCGCGCGGCGTCGTCCCGGTCCGCGACTCCAAGCGGCCGGACGGCCCCGTCCTCACCTTCCCCACCGCCGCCTTCGCCTCCTTCACCACCGGCGTGAAGACAGGCGAACTCGGCAACACCTGAGCCACCCCGCGGCGCCGGACCGACGCCCGGTCAGGGTGTCGGCCAGGCCCGCCCGTACCGAACCGGACGACGTGTGAGCCGCCTCAGCTACTCGACACCCGGCATGACAAAGGCCGGCGGCCCGCCGCCTCCGCCGGGCTACCGCGCCCTCCGGGTGCGTGTCCGCCTGGGAAGCGGTCCCGAGGTCTTCACACGTGCCGGCGAAGCGCTGATGGGCTGGCGGATGCACCGCGCGGTGGGGCTCGGGGTGAGCCCCACCGCGCCCGCGGCGGCTCCCGGCGTCCGGGTGGACCTCCGGCTCGGCCCTCTGCGGGCGCCGTGCGAAGTGGTCTGGACGGTCCGCGAACGGACACGGACCGGCTTTGCGTACGGGACGCTGCCCGGGCACCCGGAGTGCGGCGAGGAGGCGTTTGTCGTCGAGTACCTGGCCGGCGGATCGGTGACGCTGACCGTGCACGCCTTCAGTCGGCCCGCGGCCTGGTACCTCCGCGCCCTCGGCCCGGTCGCGCGCCGGGGGCAGGCGGCCGTCGCCCACGGTTACGGACGGGCGCTCCGACGCCTCGCGCGGCGTCCTACGATGGGCGGCATGACCGGTGCCGCATCTGCCACTCCCGCACGTCGTCTTGTCCTCGCCTCCGCGTCGCCCGCGCGGCTCGGCCTGCTGCGGCAGGCCGGGATGGCCCCCGAGGTGATCGTCAGCGGCGTCGACGAGGACGCACTGAGCGCGCCGACGCCGACCGAGCTGGCGCTGGTGTTGGCACGCGCGAAGGCCGCCGCCGTCGCGGAGCGGCCGGAGGCCGCCGACGCGCTGGTGGTGGGCTGCGACTCGGTACTCGAACTCGACGGCCGCCCGCTGGGCAAGCCGGCCGACCCCGAGGACGCGATGAACCGCTGGAAGTCGATGCGCGGCCGCTCCGGCGTCCTGCTGACCGGTCACTGCGTGATCGACACGGCGACCGGCGGCGAGGCCTTCGGCACGGCGGCCACGACGGTGCACTTCGGCGAGCCGACGGACGCGGAGATCGCCGCGTACGTCGCCTCCGGCGAACCGCTGCACGTCGCCGGCGCGTTCACCCTCGACGGCCGCTCGGCGCCGTTCGTCGAGCGCATCGAGGGCGACCACGGCAACGTCATCGGCCTCTCCCTCCCCCTGTTCCGCCGCCTCCTCACCGAACTCGGCATCCCCGTCACGTCCCTCTGGTCGCTCTGAGAGCCGCCGGCTCCGGCTGAGGGGGCCGGGTTCCAGACCACGAGAAGGGACGGCGAGGCGCACGGGCCGGGTGTCCCCGAAGGCGGCCGGCAGCCGGGGCGAGGCGTCGCCCCGGGGGGCTCGGTGCGCGGGCTTGCGGCGGGGGCGCCGCGCCCGCGGCGACAGTGCCGCAAAGAATCGGCGTCCGGTTAGTGGGATCCCTACAAACATCCCCCGGCTCCGGGAGTTCCCGAGCGCAGAGACCTTGGCCACACGGATTCCGCCCTCGCGCGCCCGCACGGGCGGCGTACCTTGGTACGACAGGGGAGAAGGGGACCGGACGCGAGCACCGCTACAGCGCGTGTGGGCAAGCTCACCCCCTTGGGTGACTGCGCGTGGAGTGTCGCCAGTACCTAAACTCAGCTTGTTTCACGGAGGGAGTCATCGTGCGCAAGGTGCTCATCGCCAACCGGGGCGAGATCGCAGTCCGGGTAGCCCGTGCTTGCCGGGATGCCGGCATCAAGAGCGTGGCCGTCTACGCCGATCCGGACCGGGACGCCCTGCATGTCAGGGCGGCCGACGAGGCCTTCGCGCTGGGCGGTGACACGCCGGCCACCAGTTACCTGGACATCCCCAAGGTGTTGAAGGCCGCCGCCGACTCGGGCGCCGACGCCATCCACCCCGGATACGGCTTCCTCTCCGAGAACGCGGAGTTCGCGCAGGCCGTCATGGACGCCGGGCTGATCTGGATCGGCCCGCCGCCGCAGGCGATCCGCGATCTCGGTGACAAGGTCGCCGCCCGGCACATCGCGCAGCGCGCCGGCGCGCCGCTGGTCGCCGGCACCAAGGACCCGGTGAGCGGGGCCGACGAGGTCGTCGCGTTCGCCGAGGAGCACGGTCTGCCGATCGCCATCAAGGCGGCCTTCGGCGGTGGCGGGCGCGGCCTGAAGGTCGCCCGCACGCTGGAGGAGGTGCCGGAGCTGTACGACTCGGCGGTGCGCGAGGCGGTCGCCGCCTTCGGCCGTGGCGAGTGCTTCGTCGAGCGTTACCTGGACCGCCCGCGTCACGTCGAGACGCAGTGCCTGGCGGACAAGCACGGCAACGTCGTGGTCGTCTCCACCCGTGACTGCTCTCTGCAGCGCCGCCACCAGAAGCTGGTGGAGGAGGCTCCGGCGCCCTTCCTGACGGAGGAGCAGAACGCCGAGCTGTACCGGGCGTCGAAGGCGATCCTGCGGGAGGCCGGCTACGTCGGCGCCGGTACGTGTGAGTTCCTGGTCGGCCAGGACGGCACGATCTCCTTCCTCGAGGTGAACACCCGCCTCCAGGTCGAGCACCCGGTGACCGAGGAGGTCACCGGCATCGACCTGGTCCGCGAGATGTTCCGCATCGCCGACGGCGAGGAGCTCGGGTACGACGACCCGCAGCTGCGCGGCCACTCCTTCGAGTTCCGCATCAACGGTGAGGACCCGGGCCGCAACTTCCTGCCCGCGCCCGGCACCGTCACCACGTTCGACGCGCCGTCCGGCCCGGGTGTCCGGCTGGACGCCGGCGTCGAGTCGGGCAGTGTCATCGGCCCGGCGTGGGACTCCCTGCTGGCCAAGCTGATCGTCACCGGTGCCACCCGGCGCCAGGCGCTGGAGCGTGCCCGGCGCGCGCTGGCGGAGTTCCGGGTCGAGGGCATGGCGACGGCGATCCCGTTCCACCGCACGGTGGTCGAGGACCCGGCGTTCGCGCCGGAGGTCAACGGTCGCGAGGGCGAGCCGTTCCAGGTTCACACCCGGTGGATCGAGACCGAGTTCGTGAACGAGATCAAGCCGTTCGCCGGCGCCGGCGCCGACGAGGACGAGGACGACGCGACCCGCGAGACGGTGGTCGTCGAGGTCGGCGGCAAGCGGCTGGAGGTCTCGCTGCCCGCGTCGCTCGGCATGCCGCTGGCCCGCGCGGCGGTCGCCGGCGGTGCGAAGCCGACGCGTCGCAAGGCGGCGAAGAAGTCGGCGTCCGCCGCGTCCGGTGACGCGCTCGCCTCGCCGATGCAGGGCACGATCGTGAAGGTCGCCGTGGAGGAGGGCCAGGAGGTCGCCGAGGGCGAACTCATCGTGGTCCTCGAGGCGATGAAGATGGAGCAGCCGCTCAACGCGCACCGGGCCGGCACGGTCAAGGGGCTGGGCGCCGAGGTCGGCGCGTCGATCTCCTCCGGCACGGTGATCTGCGAGATCAAGGACTGACGTGACGCGCGGCGCGGCGCGCTGACGCACCCGCGACACGACACGACCGGGCGGCCCCGGTCGGCCCCCGCGACGACGGGCGGCCGGCCGGGGCCGCCGTCGTCGGACGCCCAGCGCAGGCGGCGCAGCCGCTGCGGCTGTCGCTTCCCGCGGCGGCTCGCCAACCGCCCTGCCCCGGCGCCCGCCACAGGCGCCGAACAGCTCGAACCGGGCGCCCACCAAGCGGATGACGTCGGCGGCGGGGGCCGACCGGCGCGCGCCCGGACCGGTTACCGGCGGGCCGCGACGCACGACCGGCGGCCCCGGGTCAGTCCCCGCAGCGACGGGGACACCGCCGCCGCACGTTCAGCGTGGGGCGGGCTGCGGCTGAGGCTCGCCGACCGGCCTGCCCCAGTGCCGGGAGGGGCGCCAGACGGGACGGGGGAGCCGGGCGCCCACCAGGCGGATAGCCTCGTCGCGGAGGCGAGCAGACGGCGGCGGTGGCAGGTCGACGCGCCCCGACCGGTCACCGGCGCGGGCAGGCGTCGGCCCTGCTCCGGTCATCGCCACCGGCCGTCCGGCCGGTGGCGCGGCGTCGGGCCGGCCAGCCGGCCGGCTAGCGGCGGCGCGGAGCCAGGTCGGCGATCTGCCCGCCGCCGCCGGCGGCGACGCGTAGCTGCGACGAGCCGCCGCCGAGCGGGCGGCGCTGCTCGGGGAGGGCCTGCTCGCGGCCGCTCTGCGTGCCGGCGACGGCGATCCGTACGCCCTGGTCGGCGAGTGCCTGGAGTTCGCCGGCCGCCCGGTCCTCGCCCTTGGGGGGCTCGTCCGTCACCAGGTGGGTGACGAGGTCGGTGGGCACGGTCTGGAACATGGTGTCGGTGCCGAGCTTGGTGTGGTCGGCGAGGACGACGACTTCCGCCGCCGCCTGGACGAGGGCCCGGTCGACGCTGGCGGAGAGCATGTTCGAGGTGGACAGGCCGCGTTCGGCGGTCAGTCCGCTGCCGGAGAGGAAGGCGCGGGAGACCCGCAGGCCGTGCAGGGACTGTTCGGCGCCGGAGCCGACGAGCGCGTAGTTGGAGCCGCGCAGTGTGCCGCCGGTCATCACCACCTCCACCCGGTTGGCGTGCGCCAACGCCTGGGCGACGAGGAGGGAGTTGGTGACGACGGTCAGTCCAGGCACCCGGGCCAGGCGTCTGGCCAGTTCCTGCGTGGTGGTGCCGGCGCCGACGACGATCGCCTCGCCCTCCTCCACGAGTCCGGCGGCGAGGTCCGCGATGGCGGTCTTCTCGGCGGTGGCGAGGTGGGACTTGTGCGGGAAGCCGGACTCCCTGGTGAAGCCGCCCGGCAGTACGGCGCCGCCGTGGCGGCGGTCGAGCAGCCCTTCCGCCTCCAGCGCCCGGACGTCACGCCGTACGGTCACTTCGGAGGTCTGGACGACGCGGGCGAGTTCCCGGAGCGACACCGCTCCGTTCGCTCGCACCATTTCGAGGATCAGTTGACGACGTTCTGCTGCGAACACGGAACCGACAGTAACGCGGACGACCGTCTGCTTTCAGCGAATTGCCGGAGTTTACCGAAGTTGTTCACAGCTGGTTCGCGTGCGTGGTATAAGTCCGGCGCGGGTTGCGGACGTTGACGTGGGCCGGGACCGCCCGAGCAAGCGGTCCCGGTGGAGAAGCCGCCGGTCAGCGGGGTCGACGCCCGGCCGGCGGCGGACGTCGTCAGCCCTGCGCGCCCTTCGCCGTCTGCAGTTGCCGCGCCACCTCGGCGATCGAACCCGACAGCGAGGGGTACACGGTGAACGTGTTCGCGATCTGCTCGACGGTCAGGTTGTTGTCCACCGCGATCGAGATCGGATGGATCAGCTCACTCGCGCGCGGCGAGACGACCACTCCGCCGACCACGATGCCGGTGCCCGGCCGGCAGAACAGCTTCACGAAGCCGTCCCGCACGCCCTGCATCTTGGCCCGAGGGTTGCGCAGCAGCGGAAGCTTCACCACCCGCGCCTCGATCCGGCCCTCGTCGATGTCGGCCTGGGTGTAGCCGACGGTGGCGATCTCGGGGTCGGTGAAGATGTTCGCCGAGACGGTCTTGAGGTTGAGCGGGGTGACGGTCTCGCCGAGGAAGTGGTACATGGCGATACGTCCCTGCATCGCGGCGACCGAGGCGAGCGCGAAGACGCCGGTGCAGTCGCCCGCCGCGTACACGCCGGGGGCGCTGGTGCGGGAGACCCGGTCGGTCTTGATGTGCCCGGAGTCGGTGAGCCTGACGCCGGCCTCCTCCAGGCCGATCCCGGCCGTGTTGGGGATCGCGCCGACCGCCATCAGGCAGTGCGTGCCGCTGATGACACGGCCGTCGGCGAGGGTGACCTCCACCCGGTCGCCGACCCGTTTGGCGGCGGCGGCCCGGGACCGCGCCATGACGTTCATACCGCGCCGCCGGAAGACGTCCTCCAGAACGGCGGCGGCGTCCGGGTCCTCACCCGGCAGCACCCGGTCGCGCGAGGACACCAGCGTCACGCGCGAGCCCAGCGCCTGGTAGGCGCCGGCGAACTCGGCGCCGGTCACACCCGATCCGACGACGATCAGTTCCTCGGGCAGCTCGGTCATGTCGTAGACCTGCGTCCAGTTGAAGATCCGCTCGCCGTCCGGCTGGGCGTCGGGGATCTCCCTGGGGTGGCCGCCGGTGGCGATCAGCACGGCGTCGGCGGTCAGCGTCTCCTCGCTGCCGTCCGCGACCCGCACGACAACCGTGCGGGAGCCGTCCGTGGCCTGGTGCGGCTCCAGCCGCCCGTGCCCGCGCATCACGCGGGCGCCGGCCCGGGTGACGGAGGCGGTGATGTCGTGCGACTGGGCGAGCGCCAGCCGCTTCACCCGCCGGTTGACCTTGCCGAGGTCCACGCCCAGGCCGCTCTCCGCCGTCGCCTCCGCGACGGTGATGCCCAGCTCCTGGTAGGACGAATCGAAGGTGGTCATCACCTCCGCGGTCGCGATCAACGTCTTCGACGGCACGCAGTCGGTCAGCACCGACGCACCGCCGAGACCGTCGCAGTCGACGACCGTCACCTCCGCCCCGAGCTGCGCCGCGACCAGCGCAGCCTCGTATCCGCCGGGTCCGCCACCGATAATCACGATCCGAGTCACGTACTCAAGTGTCTCGCACACCTGTCGCGGTCACCGCCCGACCCCGCCCTTCGGCGGCCGCGCCACCCGGCGCCACCACCCGCCTCTCCCGCTCCTCCCGTACCCTCATAGCCATGTCGCTCTACGCCGCGTACGCCGGGAACCTCGACGCCCGGCTGATGACACGCCGGGCTCCGCACTCCCCGCTGCGGGGCACCGGCTGGGTCTCCGGGTGGCGGCTCACGTTCGGCGGCGAGCACATGGGCTGGGAAGGCGCGCTCGCGACGATCGTCGAGGCGCCCAGGTCACAGGTCTTCGTCGCGCTGTACGACATCGCGCCGATGGACGAGGACGCCATGGACCGCTGGGAGGGTGTCGGCCTCGACATCTACCGGCGCATGCGGATCAAGGTGCACACGCTGGACGGCGACCTGCCGGCGTGGGTGTACGTGCTCAACGGGTACGAGGGCGGGCTGCCGTCGCCCCGCTACCTGGGTGAGATCGCCGACGCCGCCGAGTCCGCCGGCGCGCCCCACGACTACGTCACGGAACTCCGCAAGCGCCCCTGCTGAGCCGACGGCCGCCCGGCCGGCGGGGCGCCGACGTTCTCAGGCCGGGACGGTTCCGCCACCCTGCCTGCCCGGTCGACCGGCCACGGGGATCCTCGGGCGCGGGGCCCGGGGCCCCCGCCCCTCCACGCTGGACCGGGCTCGCACGCTCGTGCGCGCGAGCCCTCGCCCAGGAGCGGGGTGAGCGCTCATCCCGCCACCCTTCCCGGCGCGGACCAGGTCGGACGGCGCCGGACAGCGCCGGATGACGTCCAGGGCCGCTACCGGGGGATCAGCCGCGTCGCACGCCCTTCCGCGTCCCGCTCGACCTCGGTCACCCGCGTCACCGCTTCGCGGTTGATCTCGCCGTAGACGTGCGGGAAGAGCGGTCTGCCGCCGGCTTCGGCGGGCGGTCGGCCGTCCCCCGTCTCCCACCGGACCGGGGCGCCGAGCCCGCTCTCGTCGATCACGAGGGCGAGCAGGGGCCCTGCCGCGTCGCGGAAGAGGGTCGAAGCGATCGCGAGGGCGGTCCGCTCGTCGGGTGAGCAGTGCACAAACCCCTCCTCCCGGAGCGAGGAGGGCGCGTAGGGGCGGTCGGGCACGGCGAGCCAGTCGTCCTGTGCCACCACGTGATAGATCATGCCCGATCCTCCCCCGGCCCCCGGACGGTACGGCAACCCGCCGGTGCGGGTCGGTCGCGGGTGACCGGGGGCCGGACGCACCCCGCGGAGGCGACACCCGCGGGCGTGCCGCTGGAGGCGGCCCGCCGGGCGGCAGCCGGGTCACGAGGTTGGCCGGATGCTGCCATTCAGCGGCTGAGCTGCGGTTTTCCGGCGGGCGCCGGCTGCCGGCGGATGGTCGAAGCCACAGCTTCCGGCCCTCCCGGATTGTGGTTTCCGCCGTACTCACCCGTCTGGTCTACGCGCGTAGGCAATCTCGCGCTACCCTCGTCGAGTGACTTCCGATATCTCCACCGACCCCCACCGGGCTGCCGACGCCGCAGCCGCCCGGCTGCGTGAGCTGACCGGCGCACAGACCCACGACGTCGCCCTTGTCATGGGCTCCGGCTGGGTGCCGGCCGCCGAGGCGCTCGGCGCGCCCGAGCAGGAGTTCCCCGTCACCGAGCTGCCGGGCTTCCCGCCGCCCGCCGTGGCCGGGCACGCCGGGAAGATCCGCTCCTACCGGATCGGCGACAAGCGCGCGCTGGTCTTCCTCGGCCGCACGCACTACTACGAGGGCCGCGGCGTGGCCGCCGTGGCCCACGGCGTGCGTACCGCGGTCGCCGCCGGCTGCAAGACGGTCGTCCTGACCAACGGCTGCGGCGGCCTGCGCGAGGGCATGCGTCCCGGTCAGCCCGTGCTGATCAGCGACCACCTCAACCTCACCGCCGCGTCGCCGATCGTCGGCGCGAACTTCGTCGACCTCACCGACCTGTACTCGCCGCGGCTGCGCGCGCTGTGCCAGGAGATCGACCCGACGCTCGAAGAGGGCGTGTACGTCCAGTTCCCCGGCCCGCACTACGAGACGCCGGCGGAGATCCACATGACCCGGGTGCTCGGCGGCGACCTGGTCGGCATGTCGACGGTCCTGGAAGCCATCGCGGCCCGTGAGTCCGGCGCCGAGGTGCTGGGCATCTCCCTGGTGACCAACCTCGCGGCCGGCATGACCGGCGAGCCGCTGAACCACGAGGAGGTCCTCCAGGCCGGCCGTGACTCGGCGGCCCGGATGGGCAGCCTGCTGGCCCAGGTGCTCGGCCGCATCTGACGAGCATCACCGCCCGTCGCGCCCGCGGGCCACGTCCGGAGCAACCGGCGTGCGCCCGGTGGGCGCGACGGGCACATCTGCTGACGGGAGCCGCCGCCGTCCGTGGGCGCGGCCGGCCCCACATCGACGCGCGAGAGGCGGACAACCGTGACGGTGCATGACCAGGTGGTCGAGCAGGCCCGGGCCTGGCTGGCGGAGGACCCGGACCCGGACACGCGGGCGGAGCTGTCCGCGCTGCTGGCGGGCGCGGAGGCGGAGGGCCCCGACGGCGACGCCGCCCTCACGGAACTGGCGGACCGCTTCTCCGGCACGCTGCGCTTCGGCACCGCCGGACTGCGCGGCGAGCTGGGCGCGGGCCCGATGCGGATGAACCGCGCGGTGGTCATCCGGGCCGCCGCCGGCCTGGCCGGCTACCTCCGCAAGCACGGCGGGCACGCGGCCGGTTCCGCCCCCGGGCTGGTCGTGGTCGGCTACGACGCCCGGTACAAGAGCGCCGACTTCGCGCGGGACACCGCCGCCGTCATGACGGGCGCCGGGCTGCGCGCGGCGCTGCTGCCGCGGCCGCTGCCGACACCGGTGCTGGCCTTCGCGATCCGCCACCTCGGCGCGGTCGCCGGCGTGACGGTGACCGCCAGCCACAACCCGCCCCGCGACAACGGCTACAAGGTCTACCTCGGCGACGGCGCGCAGATCGTACCGCCGGCGGACGAGCTGATCGCGGCCGAGATCGACGCCGTCGGCGCGCTCGCGGACGTGCCGCTGGCGGAGGACGGCTGGCAGGTTCTGGACGAGGACGTCGTCCGCGCCTACCTGGACCGCGCGGTCACCGTCCTGGACCCGGCCTCGCCGCGCGACCTGCGGGTCGTGCACACCTCACTGCACGGCGTCGGCGGTGACACCGTGGCCGCCGCCTTCGAGCAGGCCGGCTTCCCGCCGCTGGTGCCGGTCCGCGAGCAGCACGCGCCCGACCCGGACTTCCCCACCGTCGACTTCCCCAACCCGGAGGAGCCCGGCGCGATGGACCTGGCGTACGCCACGGCCCGCGCCGCCGCCGAGGAAGCCCCGGTGGACCTGATCATCGCCAACGACCCGGACGCCGACCGCTGCGCGGTGGCCGTCCCCGACGCGGACGCCGCCGACGGCTGGCGGATGCTGCACGGCGACGAGGTCGGCGCGCTGCTCGCCGAGCACCTGGTGCGCAAGGGCGCGCGGGGCACGTTCGCCGAGTCGATCGTCTCCTCCAGCCTGCTGGGCCGCATCGCGGCGGCCGCCGGCGTCGACCACGCGGAGACGCTGACCGGCTTCAAGTGGATCTCCCGCGCCCCCGGCCTGCGCTACGGGTACGAGGAGGCCCTGGGCTACTGCGTCGACCCGGACGGCGTACGGGACAAGGACGGCGTCACCGCCGCGCTGCTCGTCGCGGAACTGGCCGCCGCGCAGCGTGCCGAGGGCCGCTCGCTGACCGACCTGCTCGACGAGCTGGCCGTCCGGCACGGCCTGCACGCCACCGACCAGCTGTCCGTGCGGGTGCGGGACCTCTCCCTGATCGCCGCCGCGATGCGCCGCCTCCGCGAGGAGCCGCCGACCGAGCTGGCCGGTCTGAAGGTCGTCTCCGCCGAGGACCTGAACGAGGGCGGCGGCGCCCTGCCCCCGACCGACGGGCTCCGGTACGCGCTGCGCGGCGAGACCGACGCCCGGGTCATCGTCCGCCCCAGCGGCACCGAGCCCAAACTGAAGTGCTACCTGGAGGTCGTCGTCCCGGTCGCCGACGCGACGGCCCTCCCGGCCGCCCGCTCCCACGCCGCCGACGTCCTGGCCCGCCTGAAGACGGACCTCTCCGCCGCGGCCGGCATCTGACTCCGTGACCTGCGGCGGGCCCACCCGGCCCGCCGCCGGTCAGGCGGTGAGGAGGAGTGCCGCGAGAAGGAGGGCGCCGGCCGCCGCGGGGGCGATGATCTCGTAGGCCCAGCGCACGGTGGGGGTGCCGGTCTTCTTCGCGTGGCGCTCGGCGAGTTCACGCAGTTCCTCGACGGTCTGGTCGGACGGCGCCTGGCGGGGGCCGGCGTCGGCGTCCACGCTGCCGAAACCGAGCACACCGCGCGGCGGGCGGCCGGACTCCAGGCGCTGGTTGTGCCGGGTGGCCTTCTTCCGCTCGCGCAGCGAGACGGGGATCGACCAGAGCTGGTACTTCACGCCGTCGGCGACGACCTCGCAGGAGTAGGCGGCCCGGATCAGTTCGATCGACCCCCAGGGGAGGGTGATCGTGCGGAACGGGTTGCGCACGCGCAGCCGTTCGGCGCCGGCGTAGACGGCGGGCCGGAGGGTGAAGGCGACGATCAGCGGGACCGCGCAGAGCAGCGCGGCGGCGGCGACGGCCGGGGTGCGGCCCTCTCCGCGCAGGAGCGCGTCGCCGCCCAGCCAGGCGGCCAGGCCGAGCAGCAGGACACCGCCGGCGAGCGCGCCGCCCGAGCGGTAGCAGCGGTCGGCGTACACGGGCTCCGGTGAGGTCATGCGGTTGATTGTGCCGCACGGCCCGGCGCGCGGGCACACGTCCACGGGCACGCGGGCCGTGGGGGCGCGCGTGCGGTTGCGCGTGCCGTGAGCGGTGCGTGAAACGGCCGGTGGAGTTCCGGTTAAATGGGCTGCCGAGCTTTGGCCAAGGGAGATGCCTGTGATCCGGTTGTCCGACGGCCGGAAGGGACGGTCCGGACGCTTCCCAGGGCGGCGTCTGCTCACCCTCTCCCCCCGCACCGAGAACCTGCTGGTCGTCGGCCCCTCGGCGCTGGAGCTGCTGACGATCCTGTCGTTCGCCTCGCCGTGGGAGATCGCCACCCACACGGCGACGGTGGCGGTGCTGCTGCTGCGGCGGCGCTGGCCGTTCGCGGTGCTGCTGCTGACGCTGCCGGTGGCGTTCACCGGGTATCTGCTGATCGCTCCGATGGCGGCGCTCTACCAGGTGGCGAAGGACGTGCGGAACCCGAAGATGGTCGCCCTCGGCGCGCTGCTGCTGTTCGCGGCCGGGCTCGGCCCGTGGCTGCCGACCTCCGAGGAACCGTTCTCCTACGAGGACGGGCTGTTCGGTCTGCTGTCGGCGGCGATGCTGAGCGCCGGCCCGACGGCGGTGGGGCGGCTGCTGCGGACGCGCGGCGAGCTGTCCGAACGGCTGGCCGACCTCGCCCGCACCCAGGAACGCGAGCGGCAGCTGCTCGCGGAACGCGCGGTGGCGGAGGAGCGCGCGCGACTGGCCAGGGAGATGCACGACGTGGTGTCGCACAAGGTCAGCATGATCTGCGTGCAGGCCGGGGCGCTGCAGGTGACCACGGCCGAGCCGGGCAGCCGGGAGATCGCGGGCACGGTGCGCCGGCTGAGCGTCGACACCCTTGAGGAACTGCGGCACCTGGTGGGTGTGCTGCGGTCGGCGCGGGAGGAGCCGGGGCTGGCGGACCTGGCCGCGCTGGTGGAGACGAGCGGGCTGGACGCCCGGCTGGAGGCCCTGGTGCCGGTGGACGGCGGCGGTTCCCGTGGCGCGGGACGGGGCTGCTGGCCCGGGGAGGTGCAGCAGGCCGCCTACCGTACGGTGCAGGAGGCGTTGACCAACGTCCGCAAGTACGCGCCGGAGTCGACCGTCGAGGTGCGTCTGGAGGCCGTGGAGCACCACGGCGAACCGGCGGCGGCACTGCGGGTGGAGGTGCGGAACTCCGCGCCCGCCTGTCCGGCGTCGGCCGACCGCCGGTCCGCTCTGCCCACCGGCGGTCACGGGCTGACCGGGCTGCGGGAGCGGGCGGAGCTGCTGGGCGGGCGGCTCGACGCCGGGCCGGCGG
>NZ_WMLF01000117.1 GCF_014156695.1 Streptomyces durbertensis
CCCCCGAGAGGCCCCCGGAACGGCAGACGCCGGGCGGTCCGCCACGCGGTCCACCCGGCGTCGTCGCCGGTCGGCGGGGGCCGGAGCCCTACGCCGTCAGGCACCCTGCTCCAGCTTCTTCAGCGCCGCGTCCACCCGCGCCAACGTGCGCTCCCGGCCGAGCACCTCCAGGGACTCGAAGAGCGGAAGCCCGACCGTGCGCCCGGTCACCGCGACCCGCACCGGCGCCTGCGCCTTGCCGAGCTTCAGCCCGTGCTCCTCGCCGGCGGTCAGCACGGCTCCCTTGAGCGCGTCCGCGTTCCAGTCCGCTTCGGCCAACTTCGCCCGGGCGGTGCGCAGCAGGTCCTCGGCGCCCGGCTTCATGGCCTTGTTCCAGGAGGCCTCGTCGAGGACGGGCTCGTCCAGGAAGAGGAAGTCGACGTTCTGGGTGATCTCCGAGAGGACGGTGAGGCGGGTCTGCGCCAGCGGCGCCAACTCCTCGAAGGCAGCCCGGTCGAACGCCTCCGGGCGCCAGGTGGCGTACGGCTCGCGCAGCCAGGGCTCACACGCGGCGACGAAGTCCGCGACCGGCATCTCCCGCAGGTGCGTGGCGTTGATCGCCTCGCACTTCTTCAGGTCGAAGCGCGCCGGGTTGGCGTTGACGGCCCCGATCTCGAACGCCTCGACCATCTCGTCCAGCGTGAAGATGTCCCGGTCCTCGGCGAGCGACCAGCCCAGCAGCGAGAGGTAGTTGAGCAGACCGGCGGGAAGGAAGCCGCGCTCCCGGTAGAGGTTGAGGGAGGACTGCGGGTCCCGCTTGGAGAGCTTCTTGTTGCCCTCGCCCATCACGTACGGCAGATGGCCGAACTCCGGGACGGTGCCCGCTCCCACGCCGATCTCGGCGAGCGCGCGGTAGAGCGCGATCTGGCGCGGCGTGGAGGAGAGCAGGTCCTCGCCGCGCAGGACGTGGGTGATCTCCATCAGCGCGTCGTCGACGGGGTTCACGAGCGTGTAGAGCGGGGCGCCGTTGGCCCGGACGATGCCGTAGTCCGGCACGTTCTCGGGAGTGAAGGTGAGTTCGCCGCGCACCAGGTCGGTGAAGGTGATCGCCTCGTCCGGCATCCGGAAGCGGACGATCGCGGCCCGGCCCTCGGCCTCGTAGGCGGCCCGCTGCTCGGCGGTCAGGTCACGGCACTGCCCGTCGTAGCCGGAGGGGCGGCCGGCGGCCCTGGCGGCCTCCCTGCGGGCGTCCAGCTCCTCGGTGGTGCAGTAGCACCGGTAGGCGTGGCCGGCCTCCTCCAGCCGCGCGGCGACGTCGGCGTAGACGTCCATCCGCTCCGACTGGCGGTAGGGCCCGTGCGGGCCGCCCACCTCGGGGCCCTCGTCCCAGTCGAGGCCGAGCCACCGCATGGAGTCCAGCAGCTGCCGGTAGGACTCCTCGGAGTTGCGGGCGGCGTCGGTGTCCTCGATGCGGAACACCAGCGTGCCGCCGTGGTGGCGGGCGAACGCCCAGTTGAAGAGGGCCGTGCGGACCAGTCCCACGTGCGGGTTGCCGGTCGGCGACGGACAGAAACGGACCCGCACGGGGGCGGGTGTGCTTGCGCTAGCCACGCTTGATCACCTTGTTGGTGAGAGTGCCGATGCCTTCGATGGTGACGGCGACCTCGTCGCCGACGTTGAGGGGTCCGACACCCGCGGGGGTGCCGGTGAGGATGACGTCGCCCGGGAGCAGTGTCATGGCCTCGGTGATGTGGACGATCAGCTCCTCGACGGAGCGGACCATCTCGCTGGTGCGGCCCAGTTGCCGCTGTGCGCCGTTGACGGTGCACATGATCGCCAGGTCGGACGGGTCGACCTCGGTCTCGATCCACGGGCCGAGCGGGCAGGAGCCGTCGAAGCCCTTGGCGCGGGCCCACTGCTCCTCGCTGCGCTGGACGTCGCGGGCGGTCAGGTCGTTGGCGCAGGTGTAGCCGAGGATCACGTCCCGGGCCCGCTCGCGCGGCACCTGGCTGCACATCCGCCCGATGACCACGGCCAGTTCGGCCTCGTGGTGCAGTTCACCGGAGAAGGCGGGGTAGCCGACCGGGTCGTCGGGCCCGACCACCGAGGTGGAGGGCTTGAAGAAGACGACCGGGGTGTCGGGCACGGTGTTGCCGAGTTCCCTGGCGTGCTCGGCGTAGTTGCGGCCGACGGCCACGACCTTGCTGGGCAGCACGGGCGGCAGCAGCCGCACCTTCTCCAGCGGTACCTTCTGCCCGGAGCGCTCGAACTCGGCGAACGGGTGGCCCTTGATGATGTCGAGTACGGGCCCGCCCTCGGTCTCGGAGTCTCCCTCCAGGACTCCGAAGCCGACGTTGCCGTCGATGGAAAATCTGGCGATGCGCACGGGTGGTGTCGCCCCTCACTGACGTACGGCGCGCAGCACGTACGTGCTGGCCTGCTGAAACCTGACGCTCCAGCGTATCGGGCCGGCCGGTCCGGGGCGTTCCGGACGGTCGATGTCCGGTGCCCGGACCGGCCGGCCCGAGAGGAGGAGGGGAAGGACGTCCGGTGAGGGCGCGCCGCTCAGCGCAGGCGCGCCATCAGCGCGTGCTCGACCAGGGTGATCAGCGCGCTCTTGGCGTCCGCGCGGTGGCGGGCGTCGGTGGTGATGATCGGGGTGTCGGGTCCGATCTGCAGCGCCTCGCGGACCTCCTCCGGGTTGTACGGCTGGTGGCCGTCGAACCCGTTGAGGGCGATCACGAACGGCAGGCCGCTGTTCTCGAAGTAGTCCACCGCCGGGAAGCAGTCCGCCAGCCGGCGGGTGTCCACCAGCACCACCGCGCCGATGGCCCCGCGCACCAGGTCGTCCCACATGAACCAGAACCGGTCCTGGCCGGGTGTACCGAACAGGTAGAGGATCAGGTCCTGGTCGAGGGTGATGCGACCGAAGTCCATCGCGACCGTCGTCGTGGTCTTGTCACCGGTGTGGGTGAGGTCGTCGATCCCGGCCGAGGCGGAGGTCATCACGGCCTCGGTACGCAGCGGATTGATCTCCGACACGGCGCCCACGAAGGTCGTCTTGCCCACGCCGAACCCGCCCGCCACCACGATCTTCGCGGAGGTGGTGGAGCGGGCCGCACCGCTAGAGCTTCCGAAGTCCACTGAGCACCCTTTCAAGCAGTGTCACGTCAGGCTGTCCACCGGCGGCCTCGTCACCGCCGGGCTGGTGAATGGCGACGAGTCCGGCCTCGGCCAGGTCAGCGACGAGGATCCGGGCAACGCCGAGGGGGATGGAGAGGAGAGCGGAGATCTCCGCCACGGACTTGATCTCGTGGCACAGGCGGCAGATCCGCTGGTGCTCCGGAAGCTGCCCCTGGAGTTTCATGGGGTCCGCGGTCGTGCTGACCAGCGCCTCGATGGCGAGCTGGTAGCGCGGCCGGGTGCGCCCACCGGTCATCGCGTACGGCCGGACCAACGGCTGCGAGTTACCGCCGCCGGAGTCGTACCGCGAGCCGCCGCCCTGGGGAGGCTGTTGCCGCTGACGCGGCGGCTGCGACGCCTGCTGGTGGTGGCTGGGCGTCGAAGGGAAGTTGTACCGCTGGTACTGGGGGTCGCGCTGCGGCTGGTGCGCGTTGCCGTACGGACCGCCTGGGGGCGTAGTCACGTCTCCTCCTCCGACTGCCGATGTGCGAGAAGCGCCTCCGGGGAGACGCCCCCTGGTGACGTTTCGCGTTCCCGCACCCTAAGGCTCAGCGACGCGATACGCACCGGTTGTTTGCTAGTTGAGAAGACTTCCCTGGAGTTCCGAGCGCAGTTCGGGCGTGAGCACCGTGCCCGCCCGGTCCACCAGGAGCGCCATCTCGTATCCCACGAGGCCGATGTCGGCCTCCGGGTGCGCGAGCACCGCGAGCGAGGAGCCGTCGGAGATCGCCATGATGAAGAGGAAGCCGCGCTCCATCTCCACGACGGTCTGGTTGACGCTCCCACCCTCGAAGATCCGCGAGGCCCCCGCGGTCAGCGACGTCAGTCCCGAGGCGACCGCGGCGAGCTGGTCGGCTCGGTCTCTGGGGAACCCCTCGGACATCGCCAGGAGAAGGCCGTCGGCGGAGACCACCACCGTGTGCGACACCCCGGGGGTGTTCTCCACGAAGTTGGTGATCAACCAGTTCAGGTTCTGCGCCGCCTGGCTCATCGGGCTCACACTAACGCTCCTGATCGTAGGTGCTGCCGGTACCGAAGCCCGGCCGTTCGTTCTGCTTGCCGCCCTGGCCGCCGCGTCCCCTGCGGACACCGCGGTGCAGGTTGCTCAACCTGCCTCGGACGTCCTCGGGGGCACGGGAGACCTGGGGTCCGCCCTGCGGGGTCTGCTCCGCCGTTCCCTCGACCAGGTTGGCCTTGGGCACCCGGCGCGGCAGCCCGGAGGTGGTGACACCGCCTGCCTTGGGGGCACGGACTCCCTCCGCGCGCTCCCAGCGCTCGTCGTTCGCCGAGCGCCAGTCGCCGCTGCCGGAGTCGGCCTGCTGACCGCCGTCTCCGGATTCCGCTTGCGGCTGGGCCTGCGGCTGCCCCGACCCCTCCGGCCGACCTCCCCGCTTCTCCCTGCGCGGAAGTCCCGCGCTGGTCAAAGAGGGTGAGCCGGACGAGGACGAGCCCGGACGGTCGAAGCCTACGCGCTCCCCGCCGCCAGCGGGAGCCACGGGTCCGGATTCCGCTTCGGCCTCGGGACGGCCGTTCCGGGGGCCCGGGACGGTCTCAGGACCCGTCGCGTCGTAGTCCGACGTGCGGTAGTCGCCCTGGTCCGCCGCATAGCCGTCGGCCGGCTCCTGGGACTGGTAGCCGTAGCCGTCCTGCCCGGTGTAGCCGTCGGCGGGCCGGCCGGCGGACGGCGTGCCCTGGCCGAAGGCGTCGAAGCCGGAGCCCGCGCCCGGGTGGCCCTGGTCGGCGCCACCGGCGGAGTAGCCCGGCCCGTAGCCGGAGTCCGCCTGGTAGTCCGCCTGCTGACCGTAGCCGGCGTCGGCGGTGTAGCCGGGCTCGCCGCTGCGGTCGTAGCCGTGGTCCGGAGCGGCGCCTTCGGAGGGGTACGCGTCGGCCGGGTAGCCGTCGTAGCCGCCGTCCTGGTAGCCGTCCTGGCCCTGACCGCCGTCCTGCCCGTAGCCGGACTGCTCGTAGCCGGACCGCTGGTCGTAGCCCGCTTCGTACCCGGACTGCTGGTCGTAGCCCGACTCGTAGCCGCTCTGCTGGTCGGCGCCGGGCCGCTGGTCGTCCTGGCCGTAGCCGTCGGACTCGGGGCCCACGGCGGCGCGGCGCTCCTCGCGGTGCGGCGAGCGGCCCACCGGATCGAGCGACGATATGTCGTCGGGAACCTGCACCGAGCCGTAGCGGCTGTCGTCGAAGCCGAGTTCGGCCGCCGAGCGGTGGTCCAGGTACGGCTGCTCGTCGCGCTGCTCGACCTGCGGCTGCTCGGGCACGATGCGGGAGACGGTGAAGTCGCCGCCCTCCGTCTCGCTGCCGCCACCGCCGTGGGTGATGACCTCGGGCAGCATGACGAGGGAGGTGGTGCCGGCCTGCTCGCCGGAGGGGCGCAGCTGGACGCGGATGCCGTGCCGGTCGGCGAGCCTGCCGACCACGTACAGGCCCATGCGCTGGGAGATCGCCGCGTCCACGGTGGGCGGGTCGGCCAGCTTGTGGTTGATGTCGGCGAAGTCCTCGGCGGTGAGGCCGATGCCCTTGTCGTGGATCTCGATCATGACCCGGCCGTCCGGCAGTCGGGTCGCGGTCACCTTGACGTTCGTCTGCGGGGAGGAGAACGAGGTGGCGTTCTCCAGCAGCTCGGCGAGCAGGTGCACGAGGTCGTTGACGACGGCGCCGTGGATCTCGCTCTCGGGGACGCCGGAGATCTCGATGCGCTCGTAGCTCTCCACCTCGGAGGCGGCGGCACGCATCACGTCGACCAGCGGGACGGGCTGCGTCCAGCGGCGGCCGGGCTCCTCGCCCGCGAGGACGAGCAGGTTCTCGCCGTTGCGGCGCATACGCGTCGCGAGGTGGTCCAGCTTGAACAGGTTCTCCAGCTGGTCCGGGTCGGCCTCGTTGTTCTCCAGGTTGGTGATCAGGTCGAGCTGGCGCTCGATGAGGCCCTGGTTGCGGCTGGAGAGGTTGGTGAAGATCGCGTTGACGTTGCCCCGCAGCAGCGCCTGCTCGGCGGCGAGCCGGACGGCCTCGCGGTGCACCTGGTCGAACGCCCTGGCGACCTCGCCGATCTCGTCCTTGGTGTCGATCGGGATCGGCTTGACCTGGGTGTCGACCTTGCCGGGCTCGGTGCGGGAGAGCTGGTCGACGAGCATCGGCAGCCGCTGCTCGGCGACGTCGAAGGCGGCGTTGCGCAGGCGGTTCATGCTGCGGCTCATGCCGCGGGCCATCAGGCCGGCGACCACGAAGGCGATGAGCAGCGCGGCGAGCACGATCACCGAGTTGATGATCGCCTCACGCTTGGCGTCGGCGGCGATGTCGCCGGCCTCCTGCACCGCGCGGTCGGCGAGGTCGCGCTCGATCGCCCGGTAGGTGTCGAACTTGCCGGTGGTGGCGCGGTACCAGACCTCGGCGGTGATGCCCTGGTCGCGCAGGGCGGAGGGGCGCAGGCCCGAGCCGATGCGCTCGGCCATCACCGGCATCGCGGGCGGCGAGACGAAGTCCTGGCCGGCGGCCTCGGCCTGCTCCTTGGCCTTGGCCAACTCGTCCTGGCTCTTGGCCTGGAGGGCTTCCAGGTCCACCCGCAGGCGCTTGCCGTCGTCCTCGGTGCCGGCGGCGAAGAACTCGCTGAGCGCGATGTTCTCCAGGTAGATGTAGGAGGAGAAGGCCTTGACCTGCTCGGCCTTGTCGGCGGCGCCCGGGCCGGGCTTGACCAGCAGCTGGGTGCCGATGGAGCGGGTGAGCGACTGGGCGGCGTTGGCCAGCGAGATGGCGTAGACGGTACGGCCGTAGGAGGTCACGTTGCCGGTGCCAAGGCCCAGCTCGTTGGCGAGGTTCATCAGCGGGTGCTGGACCTCGACGTACTGGAGCTGGGTGTCCACGCCCTTGAGCTTGGTGGTGTACGCGTTGGCGCGCAGCTCCTCCAGCTTGGGCTCGACCTCGGCGAAGCGGGAGAGGCGGCGGTTGAGGCTGGCGGTCTTCGGCGCCCGGTCGGCGGCCGCGTGGAAGGCGTCCTTGGCCTCGTCGGTGGCCTTGCGCGCCTCGGTGACCTCGGCGGAGTCCGTCTCGCCGCGCAGCAGCGGCGCCGCGGTGCGGTCCCGCTCGTCGAGCAGGGCGTGCCCGTAGGCGGCGGCGGCCCGGACGAGTTCGGCGGTCCGCTCGGCGTCCTGCGCCTCGCCCAGCGTCTCCAGGGACGCCTGCACCCGGAAGCCGCCGAACAGCAGGGCGACGAGCACCGGGATCAGCAGGATCGCGTTCAGCTTGGTGGCCACCCGCCAGTTGCGGGGGGCGAACTTGCCGCCCGAGGACTCCGCGGCGGGCATGGATGGCTCAGCCGGTGAAGCCGCGCTGCGCGGCGGCGTGAAGTTGCCCCGCGACTCCGGCGGCGGGGGTGCCGTCTTGCTTCGCCTCACTCGACCAAACCCTCTCGGCGTAGGCACTCGTGCCTCGACGTGCCTTAACTACTGCTGAGTTCAGCGAATTCCAGCACGCCGACGGTGAGCATTCCAAACACTTGAACGTGAGATCACAAGTACTCAACGAAGCAGCGAGGCGGACATCTCGGGAACCATGGGACAGAAACCCCCTCGATCTGCGCTCAGTGCGAACCTACGCTCGCGTCATGTGTCCGACACCCGCGGTTTCCGCGAGGAATCTCTGTCGAACCGTTATGAAGCGGAAGAGGGCAGGGCGTGTGATAGCTCACAAGCCCTGCCCCGTCCGCAACCGGTTTACCGGCGGACCGCCGTTGATCAGCGCAGTCTCGCCAGCAGCGCGTGCTCCACAAGCTGGATGAGCGCCGTCTTGGCGTCCGCGCGATGGCGGGCGTCGGTGGTGATGATCGGCGCGTCCGGACCGATCTGCAGCGCCTCGCGGACCTCCTCCGGGTTGTACGGCTGGTGGCCGTCGAACCCGTTCAGGGCGATCACGAACGGCAGGCCGCTGTTCTCGAAGTAGTCCACCGCCGGGAAGCAGTCCGCCAGCCGGCGGGTGTCCACCAGCACCACCGCGCCGATGGCCCCTCGCACCAGGTCGTCCCACATGAACCAGAACCGGTCCTGACCCGGCGTACCGAACAGGTACAGGATCAGGTCGTCGTCCAGCGTGATGCGACCGAAGTCCATCGCGACCGTCGTCGTGGTCTTGCCACCGGTGTGGGTGAGGTCGTCGATCCCGGCCGAGGCGGAGGTCATCACGGCCTCGGTACGCAGCGGATTGATCTCCGACACGGCGCCCACGAAGGTCGTCTTGCCCACGCCGAACCCGCCCGCCACCACGATCTTCGCGGAGGTGGTGGAGCGGGCCGCACCGCTAGAGCTTCCGAAGTCCACTGAGCACCCTTTCAAGCAGTGTCACGTCAGGTGCGCCACCGGCCTCGGCGTTGCCGCCCGGCTGGTGGATGGCGACCATGCCGGCCTCGGCGAGGTCGGCGACGAGGATCCGGGCGACACCCAGCGGGATGGCGAGCAGCGCGGAGACCTCCGCGACCGACTTCACCTCACGGCACAGGTGGCAGATGCGCTGGTGCTCGGGGAGCAGGCCCGGCAGCTGCGACGGGTCGGCGCTCGTGCTGACCAGGGCCTCGATGGCGAGCTGGTAGCGCGGCCGGGTGCGCCCACCGGTCATGGCGTACGGGCGCACCAACGGCTGGTCGCCCTCATCCTGGTCGTACGACGCATGATGATCAGCGGCACCGTACGGTCCGGGTGAGGCGGGCGGGGTGGTCATGGCTCCTCCGGCGAGGCAGAAGATCGGCGAGACGGACGGTCGTGCTCGTGTGGGGGGAGCATGGGGCTAGTTGAGAAGGCTTCCCTGAAGCTCCGAGCGGAGTTCCGGGGTGAGCACCGTGCCCGCCCGGTCCACCAGGAGCGCCATCTCGTAGCCGACAAGACCGATGTCGGCCTCCGGGTGCGCGAGCACCGCGAGCGAGGAGCCGTCGGAGATCGCCATGAGGAAGAGGAAGCCGCGCTCCATCTCCACGACGGTCTGGTTGACGCTCCCACCCTCGAAGATACGTGAGGCACCCGCGGTCAGCGAGGTCAATCCCGAGGCGACTGCCGCGAGTTGGTCGGCCCGGTCCCTGGGGAAGCCCTCGGACATCGCCAGGAGAAGGCCGTCGGCGGAGACCACCACCGTGTGCGACACCCCGGGGGTGTTGTCCACGAAGTTGGTGATCAACCAGTTCAGGTTCTGGGCCGCCTGGCTCATCGGACTCAACTAACGCTCCTGCTGGTGAGTGGGGCCGAGGCCCCGGTCGTTGCTGTCGGTGCCACCGGCCTGGCGGCCCTGCTGGATGCCTCGACGGAGGTTGGTGAGACGGCCACGGACCGCGTCCGGGGCGCGCGAGACCTGCGGTCCGGCCGGCTGCGCGGACTGCGTCTGGGCGGTGCCCTCCACCAGGTTGGCCTTGGGTACCCGGCGCGGCAGCCCCGAGGTCGTCACGCCTCCGGCGGCCGGCTGCCGCAGCCGCTCGGCCCGGCGCCAGCGGTCGTCGTTCGGCGACGCCTGCCAGTTGCCGCCGTCGCGCGGGGCGGGCGCGCCGCCGGGACGGGAGGCGGGCTGCCCCTCGGCCGGTCGCGACGCGGGCTGCTGGCGCACCTGCGGCATCGGCTGGGTCCGCGTGGCGTCCGGGGACGGCTGCTGCTCCCGGGCGCCGGACCGCGCGGCGAACCAACTGGACTCCATCTCCTCGAAGATGGGCGTCCGGGTGTTGGCGGTCGCGGTGGCCGGAATGGGGATGTCCAGCTCGGTGGTGTCGTCGCGGAGGTCGACCGACGGGCCGTGGCCGGTCGGCTCGCCACGGCCGTCACGACCGCCGGTCGAGCCGGCGAAGCCGGGGCGGGCGTACTCGCCGGTGCTCTCCGAGTCCTCGTGGCCGCGGGGCGTCTCGTCGGCGGTGCGGCTGCGCGGTGCCTCCGGCTGCGCCCCGGTACGGCTGTCGGCCCAGCCGGGACGACGCTCGCCGGTCGGCGCCTCGGGGCGCTGCGGCTCGGGGCGCTGCGGCTCGGGGCGCTGCGACTCGGGACGGCGGGGCTCGGGCGCGGCGGGCAGCTCGCCGATCGGGCCGCGCCCGGGCAGCTGGCGCTGCTCGCCGGGCACATTGCCGGCGCGGTCGGCCGGCGGCTGCGCCTGCGGACGCGGCGCCTGCTGCGGCGCGGGCTGGGTCGGCGGCTTGGGCGCG
Organism: Streptomyces durbertensis; assembly: GCF_014156695.1. Classification (GTDB taxonomy): domain Bacteria; phylum Actinomycetota; class Actinomycetes; order Streptomycetales; family Streptomycetaceae; genus Streptomyces; species Streptomyces durbertensis. Next base: position 10,328 of record NZ_WMLF01000117.1, read on the forward strand.
GGCACGTCCTGGGCGGGGCGCCGCTCGGCGGGACGCCGCGGCGGGCCGTCCTGGGCCGCGCCGGCCGGCCGGCCGAGCGCGGGCGCCGGACGCCCGGCGCCGGGGCCGGCGTTCGGCTGCTGACCGCCGTTCGGACCGCCGTTCGGGCCGGGGCCGCCGAACGGGCCCTGGCCGCCGGGCTGGCCGTGCTGTCCGGGCTGTCCGGGCGAGCCGGGGCGGGAGCCGCCCGCCGGCAGCGCGGGCCGCTGGCCGCCGCCCATCTGGGCGCGGGTGGACATCTGGCCGAGCCGGCTGCCGCCGGCCGCCGGCGGCTGTCCCTGACCCTGCGGGCGCTGGGCCGGGCCGCCCTTGGCGGCGCCGCTCTGGGTGACGTCCACCGGCAGCATGACCAGTGCCGTGGTGCCGCCGGAGTCGGAGGGCCGCAGCTGGATGCGGATGCCGTGACGCAGCGACAGTCGACCGACCACGAACAGGCCCATGCGGCGGGAGACGGAGACGTCCACCGTCGGCGGGCTGGCCAGCCGGTCGTTGATCGCGGCCAGGTCCTCGGGGGAGAGGCCGATACCGGTGTCGTGGATCTCCACCAGCACCCGGCCGTCGGGCAGCGCGTGGCCGGTGACCCTGACCTTCGTCTGCGGGGAGGAGAACGAGGTGGCGTTCTCCAGCAGCTCGGCGAGCAGGTGCACGAGGTCGTTGACCACCCGGCCGGCGACCTCCGCCGTGGGTACGCCGCTGAGTTCGATCCGCTCGTACTGCTCCACCTCGGAGGCGGCGGCGCGGAGCACGTCGACCAGCGGCACCGGGCGCGTCCAGCGACGGCCGGGCTCCTCACCCGCGAGGACGAGCAGGTTCTCACCGTTACGGCGCATACGCGTCGCGAGGTGGTCCAGCTTGAAGAGCGAGGCGAGCTGGTCGGGGTCGGCCTCGCGGGACTCCAGCTCGGAGATGAGCGAGAGCTGACGCTGGATGAGGCCCTGGCTGCGGCGCGAGAGGTTGGTGAACATCGCGTTGACGTTGCCCCGCAGCAGCGCCTGCTCGCCGGCGAGCCGGACGGCCTCGCGGTGCACGTCGTCGAAGGCCGCGGCCACCTTTCCGATCTCGTCCCGGCTGTGCACACCGACCGACTCGACGGTGGTGTCCACGTCCTGCGGGTCGGACTCGGAGAGCTGCTTGACCAGCTCGGGCAGCCGCTTGCGGGAGACCTCCTGCGCGGTGTCCTGGAGTCGGCGCAGCGAGCGGACCATGGACCGGGCGACCACAAAGGCGCCGACGAACGAGATGCCGAGGACGAGCAGGATCATCGCGCCGTTGAGGATCACGTCGCGGCGGGCCTCGTTGCGCAGTTCGCGCGCCTGCTGGTCCATCTGGGTCAGCAGGGTCTTCTCGATCTTGCCCATCTCGTCGATCTTCGTACGGTGCTGGTCGTACCAGTCCATGTACGAGCGGGACTCGGCCTTGATGCCGTCGGCGCTCTTGAAGACGCGGGTGGCGTACTCGGTGGCGGAGGTGATGTTGACGATGCCGCCGTCGAGCGACTTGGTCAGCTCCGCGGAGTCGTCGCCGTAGATGACGCTGAAGCGGCTCATGGCGGCGCGCTCGTTGTCGTACGCGGTCGAGCCGAAGCGCCGGTCGTTCTCGGAGAGCTCCGGACCGTCCGGGGCCGCGAGGCCGGCGCTGATCACGGCGCGCTGGATCGAGGCGTACTCCTTGGCGGTGGAGAAGGCCGCCAGGGCACGGGTGCTCTCGATCATCTCCGGGTTGCTGGTGGCCTGGGCCATGTCCTGGGAGAGCGCGAGCAGCGACTCGATGATGCGGTTGTAGTCGCTGACGGTCTCGGCGACGGCGTCCGAGTTCTCGTACGCGCGCTCCCGGATGTCCTTGATCCGGTTGAGCTGGCGGCCGATGTCGATGACGGTGGCGCGGACTCCCGCGAGGTGCTTGTCGTCCTGGTCGGAGAGCTTGCGGGTGTTGTCGTTGAACGAGTCCTTGGCCTGATCCGTACGTTCCCTCGGACCGACAACCGTGTCGTCCTTGGCGTTTCCGTGGGCCGTCAGCGGACCGGCCGAGCGGTCGCGCTCCTCCTGGAGCGCGGCTGCCAGCTCGGTGGCCTGCTGGGTCATCTCGGTCAGCAGCTGCATGTTCTCCAGCTGCTCCGACTCGCTGATCGCGTCGGCGATACGGAACGCGCCCAGGGTCGTCGCGGCGACCACCGGAAGAGCGAGCAGGGAGACAAGACGGGTGCTGATCCGCCAGTTGCGCAGCGCGAGCCGCGAGCCCGTGCTGGAGGGCTCCTTCGGACCGGCCTTGCCGCCGGCAGCGGACGCGTCCTGCTTCACACCCTCGGTGGGCTCGTCGGAGTCGCGGACGACCGGTGACGTGCCGCCCTCCTGCGCGCGCTTGGCGGCGGAGCCGCGGTCGGCCGAGCCGCGCAGCTCCGGGTCAGCCGCAGCCTTGCCATCCCTCTTGAAACGTCCCTGCACTAGCGTCGCAACCTCTGGACCAGGCGCCCCGCCGGATGAGCGGCGAGGCGGTGTTGAGCCGAGGGGTCCTGAGGGACCCTCCGGCGGTCGTGAGCGACCGACGCGTTGCCAGTTCCGCCGCGCGGCGCTGCTGTGCGCCCGTCGCGCGCCGGCTGGATGTCCTGCGGCGGTCCGTGAGATTCCAGCACAGTGCCGGATCTGCAACAAGGGCCGGGAATCGAGCTGTGACATCCGTGACGCTCAGCGTGGAGTCCATGACGTTTTGTGAAAGCGAATCGGTCAAATATCGGACGTTCCGTACCGAACAGCGCGACAACCACACGGGATCGGTCACACACCGCAGCAGCCCGAAGAGACACGAATGTCTCCTTCCTCCCGGTTCGGGACGTCGAAATCGTGCCCGGATTAGCCGTTTTGACCGCCACTCGGTGAGGAAACTCACAGCGGATAAATTGTCTGTACCGACCATCGGATGGGTACATGGGCTTACTCTCGTGATTTACATCGCGTACGGCCGAGACAACCGAGGGCATACACCCAGTGAAGACGACCATGACGATGAGCAGCACGGCGAACCCCCGGCGGAGCACGCTGACCCATCTGTCGGCCGCCGACGAGCTGGTCCCGTGCCAGCGGGAGCACGGCATCGAACTGCCCGCCGCCACGGCGAACCCCCGGCGCACGACGCTGGTGGACGCTCCGACGGCCGGCTGACGCCGTCTCGGACACACGACAAGGGC
>NZ_WMLF01000118.1 GCF_014156695.1 Streptomyces durbertensis
CTCCAGCGCCACGTCCACCCCATGCCGGCCGTGCGGAGAGCATCCGGGCCGCGTGGTCGGCCACCCGCAGGGGCGGGCGGACCACCGTCGTCGGCATCGGGGGCAAGGAGGAGCGGGTGGCCTTCTCCGCGCTGGAACTGTTCTACTCCGCGCGCACGCTCTCCGGCTGCGTCTACGGCAACTGCGACCCGGCGAAGGAGTTGCCGGTACTCGCCGGGCAGGTCGTCTCCGGTGCCCTGGACCTGGGTGCGCTGGTCACCGACCGGATCGGCCTGGACGAGATCCCGGAGGCGTTCGCGCGGATGGCGGGCGGCGTCGGCGGCCGCGCGCTGGTGGTCTTCTGACGGTCTGCCGGCCGCAGCTCTCGCCGTCCTCGCCGCCCGGCGGGGTCAGACGTGGTCGGCGGGCATCGGGTGGCGCAGGGCGAGGCCGTCCACCAGGGCGGCCAGCCCGGTCTCGAACGCGCCCTCGTCGACCCGCTCCCGGTGGTCGGCCAGCAGGTGGGCCTGCCCCAGGTGCGGGTAGTGCTCGCCGTAGAGTGCCGCGTCGTCGACGAAGCCGCCGGCGAAGGAGCCGAGCGCGGAGCCGGTGACGAAGTACCGCATCACCGCGCCGATGTGGGTCGCCTGCGCGGCGGGCCAGCCTGCCGCCGTCATCCGGCCGAAGACGGCGTCGGCCATGCGGAGTTGGCTCGGCCGCCGGCCCGGCCCGAGCGCCAGGTGCGGAACGATCCGGGGATGCGCCGCGAGCGCGGCGCGGTAGGAGCGGGCCCAGCGCAGCAGCGCCTCGGCCCAGTCGCTGCCGTCCTCGAACATCGACAGGTCGACCTCCGCGCAGACCCGGTCGACGACCGCGTCCAGGATCTCGTCCTTGGTGCGGAAGTGGTTGTAGAGGGAGGGCCCGCTGACGCCGAGTTCCGCTGCGAGCCGGCGCGTGGAGACCGCCGCCAGGCCCTCCTCGTCGACCAGCGCGAGCGCGGTGTCGACGATGCGCTCTCGGCTCAGCAGGGGCTTGCGGGGACGGGCCATGCGGCCCATAGTAGAGCCGCGAGGCGTTAACTAGCGATGGTAATTAAAAGGGGTACTTCTTGTGGATCTGAGCCTCACCCCCGAACAGGAGCAGGTGCGCAAGCTCGCCGCCGGGTTCGTCGACCGCGAGATCCTGCCCCACGCCGCCCGCTGGGACCGGGCCGGGCGCGTCGACCGCGAGATCGTCGGCCGGCTCGGCGACCTCGGCTTCCTCGGCCTGACCGTGCCCGAGAGTGACGGCGGGAGCGGCGGCGACCACCTCGCCTACTGCCTGGTCACCGAGGAACTGGGGCGCGGGGACTCGGCCGTGCGCGGCATCCTGTCGGTCTCGCTCGGCCTGGTCGCCAAGACGATCGCCGCCCACGGCGACGAGGAGCAGCGCGCGCGCTGGCTGCCCGGCCTGTGCGCGGGCCGGCTCATCGGCTGCTTCGGGCTCACCGAACCCGGCACCGGCTCCGACGCCGCCAACCTCGCCACCCGCGCCCGGCCCGACGGCGACCACTGGCTGCTCGACGGCACCAAGACCTTCATCACCAACGGCACCTGGGCCGACGTCGCCCTGGTCTTCGCCCGCAGCGGCGGCGACGGCCACCGGGGCGTCACCGCCTTCCTCGTCCCCACCGACACCCCCGGCCTCACCCGGCGCGAGATCGACGGCAAACTCGGACTCCGCGGCCAGCCCACCGCCGAACTCGTGCTGGAGGGGGTGCGGGTGCCCGACACCGCCCGGCTCGGCCCGGTCGGCAAGGGCTTCTCCGTGGCCATGGGAGCGCTCGCCAAGGGACGGATGTCGGTGGCCGCCGGCTGCGTCGGCATCGCCCAGGCGGCGCTGGACGCGGCCGTGGAGTACGCCGAGCAGCGGGAGCAGTTCGGCCGCCGGATCGCCGGCCACCAGCTCGTCCAGGAACTGCTCTCCGACATCGCGGTCGACACCGAGGCGGCCCGGCTGCTCACCTGGCGGGTCGCCGACCTGGTCGACCGCGGCCGTCCGTTCGCCACCGAGGCCTCCATGGCCAAGCTCTTCGCCAGCGAGGCCGCCGTACGCGCCGCCAACAACGCCCTCCAGGTCTTCGGCGGCTACGGCTACATCGACGAGTTCCCCGTCGGCAAGCTTGTCCGGGACGCCCGCGTGATGACGCTCTACGAGGGCACCAGCCAGATCCACAAGCTGCTCATCGGCCGCCACCTCACCGGCGTCTCCGCCTTCTGACCCCGCCCGCGCCGCTCCCGCGTCCGGGCGGCTCCCCCGACGTGCCGATGTATCGTGTTCGACCGGCCGAGGACAGCTTCGACCGGTCGAAGGAAGCGGGGAGAGCACACGATGGCGGCGGACGCAGCCGAGACGACGGCCGCGGGCGGCGACGGCGGCGAGACCTGGGCCGACGTCTCCCCCGAGGCGGCCCGCAGACTGCTGCTCGCCGCCGTGGACGCGTTCGCCGAACGCGGCTTCCACGCCACCACCACCCGCGACATCGCCGGCCGTGCCGGCATGAGCCCCGCCGCGCTCTACATCCACTTCCGGACCAAGGAGGAACTGCTCTACCAGATCAGCCGCGTCGGCCACGAGCGGTCGGTGCGCATCCTCACCGAGGCGTCCCGGACGAGCGAGGACCCCGCCCAGCGGCTCGCGGCCGCCGTCCGCACCTTCGTGCGCTGGCACGCCGAGCGGCACACCACCGCCCGGGTGGTCCAGTACGAACTGAACGCGCTCTCCCCCGAGCACCACGAGCAGATCGTCGAACTGCGCCGCCGCACCGGCGCCGTGATGCGCGGCATCCTGGAGGACGGGGTGGCCGCCGGTCGCTTCGCCGTGCCCGACGTGTCCGGCACGGCGCTGGCGCTGCTGTCCCTGTGCATCGACGTCGCCCGCTGGTTCAACCCGGACGGCCCGCGCAGCCCCGAGCAGATCGGCGACCTCTACGCCGACCTCGCCCTCCGCATGGTCGGCGCCCACTGAGCCGTCCCGCCGGGGTCCGCGGCGGCCCTCAGAGGGAGAAGCGGCTGACGGTGGTCGCCACGCAGACCGGCCGGTCGCCGCCCTCCCGCTCGACGGTCACCGTGGCCGTCAACTGCACCCCGCCGCCGACCTCCTCGACGTCCGCCACCAGGACCCGGGCCCGGAGCCGGGAGCCGACCGGCACGGGCGCGGGGAAACGCACCTTGTTCAGCCCGTAGTTGACCCCCATGCGCACCCCCTCCACCCGGAGCACCCGGGAGGTGAGCGCCGGCAGCAGCGACAGCGTGAGATAGCCGTGCGCGACGGTCGAGCCGAACGGCCCCTCGGCGGCCCGCTCCGGATCGGTGTGGATCCACTGGTGGTCCTCGGTGGCTTCGGCGAAGCCGTCGATCCGCTCCTGCTCCACCTCGAGCCAGTCGCCGGGCCCGAGCTCCGTGCCGATCGCGGCCCGCAGCGCGGCCGGCGAGTCGAACACCCTGGTCTCCACCGTCACGTTCACTCCCGTCGAGATGGCCTCGCGATGGTCGGATGACCAAGCGCTTGCTCAGCATCCCGACGATGCCACGCCACTGTCAACGGCCACCCGGGCGGGGGCTACGCGGTGAGGGCCTTTTCACGGTGGGGTGTGGTGAGGGCGGCGAGGTCCAGGTCGCCCATCGTGGCGATCAGTCGGCGCAGCACCATGACAAGCGGTGCCGAGGGCACCCGCGCGGGGTCCTTCACCGGAAGCAGCGAACGTCCGCCCCAGGTGCGCCGATGCCAGGCGTCGAACGACGTCGGCTGCCGGACGCCGTGGTACTTCTGCCGCTTGCGGCGCCTGGCGAACTCCCGCTCGTAGCTCAGCCACAGGGCGCGCGCCTCCTCCAACTCCTCGAGCGCGGCCACCAGCCGTGCCGGGTCGGGGTCGCGGTCCTCGGGGTCGATGCCCGCGCGGGCGCACAGATGGTGCCAGGTGGCACGGTGCCCGTAGGGCGCGAACCGCTCGAGGCACTTGCGCAGCGCCTGCCGGCGCTGACACGGTTCCCGCTGTTCGTCACGGACCTGTTCGGCGAGTGCTCTGAAACCGGCCAAGGTATGTCCACCTCCGACGGATGAACGGAGTCGTCGTGGATGGGACGTGGAACCGGTTGTTCCGGATCCCATCACGGGGCGCCTGCCCAGCCCCCGGGCCCGCACACCAGCCGTGCGAGCCCGTCGGGCCGGCCCGATGCCGGCTCCCGTGACAGGCTCAACGTTCGGCGACCGCCAACAGTGCCGCACCGATCCCGGCAAGGCACAACACCGCCGCGGCGACGGTCAGCACGGGCCAGTGCCCGCTCGGTGCCGGCACCGCCGTGTCCAGTCGGCGCATCCGTACGTGCGCCACGAAGGTGATCAGTAGCAGGCACAACACCCCGACCGCCCCGATCAGCAGACCCGCCCACCCGCCGTCGCGCACCAACGCGTGCCGCAGCGCCAGCGCCACGACAAGGCCGCCCGCCAGCGTCGTCCGCCGCCACGCGAACCTGGTCCGCTCCGGTTGCGCGGCCGGATCCCTGACCTCACTCACACGCCGTCACCGCGTCACGCCGAACACGATCGCGGCGGCCACCAGCAGGGAGGCCACCGCCGTACCCACCGCCAGCATCGCGGGGAACGGCGACGAGGGCAGGTCCTCACCGCGCCGCATCGCCCGCTCGCACACCACCCAGCGGTGCACCGCCCGCAGCGCGCACACCGCCCCGCAGAAGAACAACGCGACCGCGATCGAGGTGCGCAGGCCCCAGGTCAGGTCGGTCAGGAACTGGTCGACGGCGATGCCGCCGGCGACCAGCGCGAGCGCGGTGCGGATCCAGGCCAGGAAGGTGCGTTCGTTGGCGAGCGAGAAACGGTAGTCGGGCGTGGTGCCCTCCGCTTCCATCCGGCTCGGCGAGAACCACATCATCACCGCCGACCGGAACCGGCCCGGTCCGCCCTCGGCGGAGGCTCGCCCTCGGCTCGCCATCCCGCACCACCCCTCTACTCGTGTACCGGCACTCCCGGCGGTGGCCGCCGCCGACCCGGGCCGGCGGCGGCGGCGGCGGGGGAGTTCACCCGCCGCCCAGCGCCTCGGCCAGGTCGTAGCGCACCGGCTCCTCCAACTGCTCGTAGGTGCACTCCCCGGGGCGCCGGTCCGGCCGCCAGCGCCGGAACTGCGTGGTGTGCCGGAAGCGGTCGCCCTGCATGTGGTCGTACGCCACCTCGCATACCCGCTCCGGCCGCAAAGGCACCCAGGTGAGTTCCTTCTTGCCCGACCAGCGGCTGGGACCGCCGGGCATCCGGCTGTGCTCGTGCGCCGCCTCGTCCTGCCACGACGCCCACGGGTGGTCGGCCGCCGACTCCGGTCGCAGCGGCGCCAGTTCGTCGGCGAGCTGGGCCCGGCGGCGCATCGTGAAGCTGGCGCAGACCCCCACGTGCTGGAGAGTGCCGGCGTTGTCGTAGAGGCCGAGCAGCAGCGAGCCGACCACCGGGCCGCTCTTGTGCTCCCGGTAGCCGGCCACCACGCAGTCGGCGGTCCGCTCGTGCTTGACCTTGACCATCAGCCGCTGGTCGGGCCGGTAGGGCGAGTCGGGGCGCTTGGCGACGACACCGTCCAGCCCGGCGCCCTCGAAGTGCTCGAACCATCGCTGCGCGACCGCGAGGTCGTCGGTGGCCGGGGCCAGATGGACCGGGTCGGTGGCGTCGGCGAGCGCGGTCTCCAGCAGCCGGCGGCGGTCCCGCAGCGGCTCGTCGAGCAGCGAGGTGTCCGCGAGCGCCAGCAGGTCGAAGGCGACAAAGGCGGCCGGGGTCTCGGCCGCCAGCCGGCGCACCCGGGAGTCGGCGGGATGGATGCGTTCCAGCAGCGCCTCGAAGTCCAGCCGGTCGCCGCGGACGACGACGATCTCGCCGTCCACCACGCACCGGCGGGGCAGCTGCTCCCGCAGCGCGTCGGCCAGCTCGGGGAAGTAGCGGGTGAGCGGGTTGGCGGAGCGGCTGTTGATCTCGATCTCGTCGCCGTCGCGGAACACCAGCGCCCGGAAGCCGTCCCACTTGGCCTCGTAGTGCATGCCGGCGGGGATGCGTGCCGCGGGCTTGGCCAGCATCGGTCTGAGCGGGGGCATCACCGGCAGGTCCATGGTGTGATTCTGCGGCGGTCCCGCCGCGGGCGCGCGCCGAGCGGCCGCTCGGCGGGCCGTCTTCCGGGCCCTGGGCCGCCGCTCACCGGGCCGGGCCGGCGCCCGCGGCGTAGCGTGAGGGGATGGCCGACAGCGTGGAACTCGACGTGGACGGGCGGACGGTCCGGCTGACCCATCCGGACAAGGTGTACTTCCCCGAGCGCGGCTTCACCAAGCTCGACCTGGCGCGGTACTACCTGGCCGTCGGACAGGGCATCACCCGGGCCCTGCGGGACCGTCCGACGATGCTCGAACGCTACCCGGACGGCGTAGCGGGGGAGTCCTTCTTCCAGAAGCGGGCGCCGAGGAACCTGCCGGGCTGGATCGACACCGCCCGCATCTCCTTCCCCAGCGGGCGGCACGCCGACGAGATCTGTCCCGCCGAGCCGGCGGCCGTGGTGTGGGCGGCCAACCTCGGATGCCTCACCTTCCACCCTTGGCCGGTGCGCCGCGACCGTGTCGACCACCCGGACGAGCTGCGCATCGACCTCGATCCCCAGCCGGGCACCGGCTACCCCGAGGCCCGCGCCGCCGCCCACGCGCTGCGCGAGGTGCTGGACGAGCTGGGGCTGCGGGGCTGGCCGAAGACCTCCGGCGGGCGCGGCATCCACGTCTACGTACCGATCGAGCCGCGCTGGACGTTCGCGGAGGTGCGCCGGGCGGCCATCACCGTCGGCCGGGAGCTTCAGCGGCGGGCGCCGGACCGGATCACCGTGTCCTGGTGGAAGGAGGAGCGCGGCGAGCGCGTCTTCGTCGACTACAACCAGATGGCCAGAGACCGCACGATCGCCGCCGCGTACTCGGTGCGCCCCCGGCCGCACGCCCCGGTGTCGGCGCCGCTGCGCTGGGAGGAGCTGGACGACGCCGAGCCGGTGGACTTCGACCTCGCCACCATGCCGGAACGTTACGCCAGACTCGGGGACGTGCACGCCGACATGGACGACCACGCCTACCGGCTCGACGCCGTCCTGGAACTCGCCGACCGGATGGAGCGCGATCACGGGGAGGGCGACCTGCCCTACCCGCCCGACCACCCGAAGGCGGCGGGCGAACCGCCGCGCGTCCAGCCCAGCCGCGCCCGCCACAGGCAGGGCTGAGCCTGACGGCTGAGGCGGTCCCGACACCGCAGGCCGCGGTGCCGGGACCGCTCGGCGTCAGTGGTTGACGCAGACGTTGCCGATGGCCGGGTTCAGTGCGCCGCCCAGGTTCACGCTGTTGCCGCAGATGTTGATCGGCACGTGGATCGGCACCTGGATGACGTTGCCGCTCAGCACGCCGGGCGAACCGACGGCGACACCGTGAGCGAAGGCGTCGGCCTGAGCGGCGCTCGCACCGCCCAGTACCAGGGCGCAGCCCGCGGCCGCGGCCATGGTCGCCTTGACGAGGCGCTTCATCCTGTTCTCCTTTCGAGGGGGGATCAGCACCGGGCCCAACGACCCGGCGTCACGCCGGACACGCCGATTCCCCTTGATGGCCCAGCCGTTGACCACACCCGCCGAGGCCGGCCGCCGCCGGCCGCCGACATCCGCCGCTGACCCCGCCGCCGACGCCCGGCCGGGAACGGCGGTTCGCCGGAAGTCGACGATCCGCGCCGAGATTCCCACGGGAATTACTCCACCCGTCGCTCTTCCGTGAAGCCATTCGAATGGTTCTGCGCGCCGTGCGTGAATGGCGGCCCTTGACGGTGTCAGTGTTCTGCCCTGCCGGATGCGCCGGAAGTCCCGCCACCAGGACGACTCGGTAAACGGGTCCCGCCGTTCGGGCCGCCCCGGAAAACCGGTGCGCGAACAGACAAGAACCATCGCCGAGAGACGGAGTGCAGATTCATGCGAGTGCCCATTCGCCGTACCGGACGCGTCGCGTGCTGTGCGCTGATGGCTCTGCTCATGGCGGCGGCGCTTCCCCGGGCCGCCGCCGCCCCCTCGGCGTCCTCCGCTCCCGAGATCCCGTTCGCCGAGCGCTACCGGGCCGTCCAGCACGGCGGGATCGCCCGCGCGGCGAACTCCTCGATCACCTGCCGGGCCACCGCCACCGCCTCGGCCGCGCCCTGCCCCACCGCCCAGGGCGGCAAGGGCGTCAACGGAGACTACGAGATGTTCTACATCGACGTCGACGACGACCCCAACACCTACAACTCCAGCCGCGCCCACCTCGGCCTGCCGGCCGGCTCCCGGGTCAGCTACGCCCGGCTGTACTGGGGCGGCAACCTGCGGGTCGGTGAGCAGAAGCCGCACAAGGACAACGGCCGGGTCCTGGTCGCCGAACCCGGCGGCTCGTACCGGGAGGTGCTGGCCGACACCCTGACCGGACACCGCACCACCCGCCGGACCGACGCCTACCAGGCCTCCGCCGACGTCACCGCGCTGGTCCGCGACAGCGGCCCGGGCGTCTACACCGTCGCCCAGTTGAACGTCGCCATGGGGCACTCGGCGGCCGGCGCCTGGGGTGGCTGGACGCTGGTGGTCGCCTACGAGAACAAGAACGAACCGCTGCGCCAACTCGCCCTGTGGGACGGCTTCCAGCCGCTGACCGAGCGCCGCACCGCGCACCGCGTCACCATGACCGACCTGGACCTGGCCGCCGACGGGCGCGGCAGCGCCGGCATGGTCGCCTACAACGGCGACCGGGGGACCGGCGGTGACACCCTCTCCGTGGCGAGCGGAAAGCGGGCGCCGGTCCGGCTGCGGAATTCCGCCAATCCGGTGACGGACGTCATGAATTCCACGATCAGCGACCACGGAAAGAACGTCGCACAACGCGAACCCGCATACCGGAACACCCTCGGATACGACTCCGACGTGTTCGACGTGTCGTCCGCTCTCACCCGCCGGTCCGATTCCCTCACCTTCACCTTCGGCACCCGCGACGAGGGATATCTCGCCGGTGTCCTGTATCTCGCCGCCGACGCGGACGGGCGCCGGGCCCGCGGGGAGAGGCACGCCGACAGGAGCTGAGCCGCCGCACGCCACCGGCCCGCCGCCGGACCGCCGTCCGTTCTCCCGCTGTGCACCCTGGGGGGTATCCACGCATGCCGCAGAACCCACCGCCCCACGACGACGCGGCGCAGAACCGGCCGCCGGTGGTGCTCCACCTCGCCCAGCCCGTCGAAGGGGGAGTGGCCACCGTCGTCACCGACCTCGTCAGGGCGCAACGGGCCGACGGGCTGACCGTGCACCTGGGCTGCCCGCCCTCGGGCGACCTGCCGCACCACGCCCACGCCGCCGGCGCCGACGTCCACCCCTGGCCGGCCCGGCGCGGGCCCGGACCCGAACTCGCGGCCGAGGTGTGGCGGGTACGCCGACTGGTCCGCGCCCTCCGCCCGGACGTCGTGCACCTGCACAGCGCCAAGGCCGGGCTGGCCGGCCGGCTCGCGCTGCACGGCCGGGTCCCCACCGTCTTCCAGCCGCACGCCTGGTCCTTCGAGGCGGTCGACGGCACCACCGCGGCGCTCTCCCTGCGCTGGGAACGCCTGGCCGCGCGCTGGGCGCACCGGCTGCTGTGCGTCAGCGAGGACGAGCGGCGCCGCGGCGAGGCGGCCGGCATCACCGGCCGGTGGGCGGTGGTGCCCAACGGCGTCGACCTCACCAGGTTCCCCGGCGGCGGACCCGCCGCGCGACAGGCCGCCCGCGCCGCGCTGGCCCTGTCCACGGCGGTGCCCGTCCACGACCCGCTGGTCGTCTGCGTGGGGCGGCTCTGCCGCCAGAAGGGCCAGGACGTGCTGCTGCGCGCCTGGCGGCGGGTCACCGCGCGCCACCCGCACGCCGCGCTTGTCCTCGTCGGCGACGGCCCGGACCGCGCCGCGCTGCAACGCGCCGCACCGGCCTCCGTCCACTTCGCCGGCCCCAGCGACCGGGTCCGGCTCTGGTACGAGGCCGCCGACCTGGTGGTGCTGCCGTCCCGCTGGGAGGGCATGGCGCTCGCCCCGCTGGAGGCCATGGCCTGCGGTCGGCCCGTCCTGCTCACCGAGGTCGCCGGCGCCGCCGACGGTCTGCCGCCCGCGCAGCGCGAGACCCACCTCGTGCCACCGGACGACCCCGTCGCGCTCGCCACGGCCCTCGTCCGGCTGCTGGCGGACCGCGAGAGCACCGACCGCGCCGGCCGCGCGGCACAGGAACACGTACGCACCGGATTCGACGTGCGGCTGACGGCGGCAGCGGTCCTCGACCTGTACCGCGGACTGCTCGGCCTGCCGCACCCGCACAGCAGGGAGCGCCTCGCACGATGACCGCCGAAAGCGCCGAGACCCACGGTTCCGGTCGACTCCTCACCCCGCAGGCCGACACGGCCAGGGCCGGCGGAGCCGTCTTCCCGCCACCCCGCGCCGCCGACACCGGCGCCACCCGCGGGCCGACCGCCCCGTCCGCCGGCACCGCGGCCGGCCCGCTGGCCGCCGACGCCGTCGCGGTACTCGCCGCCGGAGCCCTGGCGTTCACCGCCGACCTCGGCGTGCCGCTGCTCGCCGTCGGCGTCGGACTCGCGGCCGTGATCGCCCTCAACGCGCACGGCGGCCTCTACCGGACGGGACCCGTCGCCTCCGCACTGGACGAACTGCCCGGGCTCGCCGCCCGAGCGGTGCTGGCCTGGGCGGCCGTGGCCGCACTGCTGGCCGCCGCCGCGCCCGAGCGGGCGCTCGGCTACCCGACCCTCCTGCTCCTGCCGGCCGCCTACACCCCGCTCGCCTGCACCGGGCGGGCCGTCGTCTACGCCGTCCGCCGCCAGCAGGCCAGACGCCGGCCCCGCTCCGCGCTCGTCGTCGGTTCCGGCGGGTTGCGCGGCGTGGTGGCGGCGACGCTGCTCGCCCACCCCGAGTACGGCATGCGCCCCGTCGGCCTGGCCGTCTGCGGCCCGGAGAGCCCCACCGAGGGCACAGTCTCCGAAAGCCCCCGGCTGCCCGTCCTCACCTCCGTCGAGGACGTCAGCCGCGCCGTCATCCAGAACGCCGTCGCCCACGCCGTGTTCACCACCCCGCCGACCCACGACCCGGCCGCGGCCGTGCTCGCCCGCCGGTTCACCGACCACGGCTGCGCGGTGTGGGTGGTCGACGGCGGCCCGCCGGGCACCGCCCGCCGCCCCGCCGGCCATCTGTGGGGCCTGCCCTGCAGGCGGCTGCGTCCCGCACGCCCCGGCAGGGCCGCAGCCCTGGCCAAGCGCGCGCTGGACGTCGCCGCCGCCTCCCTCGGCCTGCTGCTCACCGCCCCCGTCCTGCTGGCCTGCGCACTGGCCGTCCGGCTCGCCGACGGACCGGGCATCCTCTTCCGTCAGGAACGCGTCGGGCAGGGCGGCAGGTCCTTCACCCTGCTGAAGTTCCGCACCCTGCGCCCGGCCGACGCGCTGGAGTCGGCGACGCGGTGGAGCGTCGCCGACGACCAGCGGATGAGCCCGGTCGGCCGCTGGCTGCGCCGCACCTCCCTCGACGAACTGCCGCAGTTGTGGAACGTGCTGCGCGGCGACATGAGCCTCGTCGGCCCCCGGCCCGAACGCCCTTACTTCGTCAGGCAGTTCAGCCAGCGCTACACCGACTACGCGGAACGCCACCGGATGCCGGTGGGCATCACCGGGCTGGCCCAGGTGCACGGCCTGCGCGGCGACACCTCCATCGAGGAGCGCGCCCGCTTCGACAACCTCTACATCGACACCTGGTCGCTGTGGCAGGACGTGCGCATCCTGCTGCGCACCGCCGTGTCCCTGGCCCGGCCGGGCGGGAGCTGACAGTGGCACGGGGGGAACACGACGCGGCCCGGCACCCGCGTCCGAACAGCCCGACTCCGCCGAGCCGTCCGGCCCCGGACCCCGGCGACGCCCCGGTGTGCCGCCTCGCTCGGGCGCTGCGCGGGTGGCTGGTCGCGGCCGGGCCCGTCCTGCCCGCGCTCGCGGTGATCGTGCTGCTGTGCGCGCCCACCGACCCGGCGCACACCGCGGGCTCCGGCCACGTCACCCCGGCCGACGCCGCCTCCGCGCTGCTCGTCGGCTACTGCGCCCTGCGGCTGCTGCGGACCGGCCGCCGACCCCTCAGCCCGCTCGCCGCCCTCACCCTCGCCGCGCCCGCCGCCGGCGTCGGACTCGCCACCGCCGCCTCGCTCGACCCGGCGGCCAGCCTCACCGGCTTCGTCCGCGCGCTGCAGGTGTTCGTCCTCGTCCCCGCCGCGCTGGTCCTGCTGCTGCGCGACCGCCGGGACTTCCGCACGGTGGCGCTCGCCGTCACCGTGCTCGCCGTCGTCCAGGGCGCCGTCGGCGTCCACCAGTACGCCACCGGCACCGGCGCCTCCTACATGGGACAGGACATCAGGGCCGTCGGCACCTTCGGCGCCGTCGACGTGATGGGCATGTCCACCGTCGTCTCCTACGGACTGCTCGTCGCCCTCGCGATCGGACTGGCCCCGCCCGCCGGCAGCCCGCGCTGGCTGCGGCCCGCCGCACTCGGCACGGCCGTCGCCCTGCTGGTCCCGCTGGCCGTCTCCTTCAGCCGGGGCGCCTGGATCGCCACCGCCGCCGCCGGATGCGCGGTCGTGCTGCTCGCCGGGCGGCGCACCGCGCTGCGGGTCCTGGCGACCGCCACGGCGGCGGGCGTCGTGCTCGTCGGTGGCGCCGGCGTGGGCTCGCAGATGATCGGCGAACGGCTCGACAGCATCACCGACGTCACCGCCGCGCCCGACCAGTCCGTCACCGACCGCTACACCATGTGGGCCGCCGCGGTCTCGATGTGGCGGCAGTACCCGGCCACCGGCGTCGGACCCCGCGGCTTCCCCGACCACCGCGACGGCCACGCCTCCCTCGCCCTCTCCTCCGGCAGCGACACCGCCGGCGCGGGCCGCGGCTTCAACCGCGAACCCCTGCTGTCCCCGCACAACATGTACCTGCTCGTCCTCGGCGAGCAGGGGCTCATCGGGCTGACCGCGCTGGCCGGCAGCTGGGCGGTGCTGCTGGTCGGTGGGCTGAGACGGCTGCGCGCGGCCCGACGCGGCGCGGCCCGCGGCGCCGACTGCGGGCTGGTGGCGACCGGACTCCTGGTGTGGCAGACGGTCGACTTCCTGTACGCCGACATCGGCGGCCCCTCGACCGTGCTGACCGGCGTCGTCTTCGGCCTGGCCGCCTGGTGGGCGCTCGCCCCGAACGCCACCCGGGGCCCGGAGGACCGCACGACCGGTCAGCCGCCGGCCGTGCCACCGGGCGCGCTGCCGGGCGCCCGGGAGGCCGCCTCGGCGGACGCACGGCCCCGGGAGGCGGTCGGATGAGCCC
>NZ_WMLF01000119.1 GCF_014156695.1 Streptomyces durbertensis
GGCCACTGTGACGCGTTTGTCTGACGTCGTGCTGAGACCTCTGTTTCAGCGTCCGCCGCGTCCCGCCCGGACCGCCGCGCCCACGCGGCCGCGGGGACCAGGGAGGACGTCCGCTGAGACGGCCGTCTCAGCTGTCTGCAAGCGGCCTGCCAGAGCCGTCTGGAACCGTGAGTGCCGCGCCGGTGGAGCGACGCCGCGCCGGGGCGCGAAAGGAGATCCCAGAGCACCGCGAAGGAACTACGGGCAGCGTCCGACGAGTTCGTCCGAGTGAAGGGAAGCATCCGCCCATGGTGGAGAAGACACAGGCTCAGCAACCGGCCGGCCACGAACCGAAGTACTCGTATCCCATTCCCCGTACCTCGCCCAACGAGCCGCCGTGCCAGTACGCCCGGCTGCGGGCCGAGGAGCCGGTCTGCCCCATCAGCCTCCCCACCGGGCACCCGGCCTGGCTCGTGACCCGCTACGAGGACGTGAAGACGGTCCTGTCGGATCCGCGGTTCAGCCGCGAGGCGCTGTTCCGCGACGGCGCTCCCCGGGCGCAGCTGGTCGAGCCGGACTCCTCCAGCCTCATCAGCATGGACCCGCCGCGCCACTCGGTGCTGCGGAACCTGACGAACCGCGAGTTCTCGCCTCGCCGCGCGGAGGCCATGCGGCCGCGCATCCAGGAGATCGTCGACGGACTCCTCGACGACATGGCCGCGATGACCGGCCCGGTCGACCTGAACGCCACCCTGGCGCGCCCCATGGCCCTGCGTGTCATCTGCGAGCTGCTGGGCATCCCGTACGAGGACCAGCACCTCTTCGGCGCCTGGTGCGACCACTTCATGTCGCTCACCAAGTACACGGCCGAGGAGATCATGCGCTCCAACGCCGAGATGCGCGCCTACATCGCCGAGCTGGCCCGGGAGAAGCGGGAGAACCCCGGCCAGGACCTGCTGAGCAAGCTGGTCCACTCGATGGACAACGAACAGACCATCACCCACGAGGAGTTGGTCAGCACCGGCGTGATGTTCCTCCTCGCCGGGCACGACACCACGGTGACGGTCACCGGCGGCGGCGCGGTGCTGCTGCTGCGCAACCCCGAGCAACTGGCCCTGATCCGCAAGGACATGTCCCTGATGGACCAGGCGTGCGAGGAGATCATCCGCCTCGTCACCCCGGGCGACGGCACGTTCATCCGCATCACGCTGGAGGACGTGGAGCTGTCCGGCACCGTGATCCCGGCGAACTCCGCGGTCATCGCGCCCATCAGCTCCGCCAACCGCGACGGCTCCGTCTTCGAGGACCCGGACGCCTTCGACCTCCACCGCACGGACAACAAGCACATCGGGTTCGCCTACGGCACGCACTTCTGCGCGGGTTCGGCGCTGGCCCGCGCCGAGGTGCAGATCGCGATGAGGTCGCTCTTCTCCCGCTTCCCCACCCTGCGCCTGGCCGTCGATCCGGAGGACCTGCGCTGGCGGATGACCGCCGCTCTCGGCGGCTACGAGGAGATCCCCGTCATATGGTGACCGAGGCGACCACCCATCACCGCATCTGCCCGCTGTGCGAGGCGGGTTGCGGACTCAGCGTCGACATCGAGGACAGACGCGTCGTCCGGGTGCGCGGCGCCCGGGACGACGTGTTCAGCAAGGGCTACGTCTGCCCCAAGGGCATCGCTCTGGGAGAGATCGACCAGGACCCGGAGCGCTGCCACGCGCCCCTGGTACGCCAGCCGGACGGCGGGTTCGCCGAGGTCACCTGGGACGAGGCGTTCGCCGAGGTGGCGCGCGGCCTCGGCCGGGTGGCCGAGAAGCACGGCAAGGACGCGGTGGCGCTGTACTACGGCAACCCCGTGATCCACGCCGTGGGCATCCCGCTGTACGTGGCCGTGATGCGGCAGGTCATGGGGACGCGCAACGTCTTCAGCTCCAGCACGGTCGACCAGATGCCGAAGAACGTCTCGTCGGGTCTGATGTTCGGCGATCCGTGGGCGATCCCGGTGCCCGACATCGACCGCACCGATCATCTGCTGGTCCTCGGCGCGAACCCGCTGGTGTCCAACGGGAGCCTGTGGACCGTGCCGGACCTGCCGGGCCGGGTGCGGGCGTTGAGGGCGCGCGGCGGACGGCTTGTGGTGGTGGATCCGCGACGCACCCGCACGGCGGACGTGGCGGACCAGCATGTGGCGCTACGCCCGGGGACCGACGCGCTGCTGCTCTTCGCCCTGGTCCACACGCTGTTCGAGGAGGGACTGCACACCCCTCTGGACCCGGCGGTGTTCGCGGGTGAGCGGCAGGTCCGGGCCGCGGCGGAGGAGTTCTCACCGGAGGCGGTGGCCGGGGTGTGCGGGGTGGCCCCGGACACGATCCGGGGTCTCGCCCGTGACCTGGCCGCCGCCCGGTCGGCTGCCGTCTACGCGCGTCTGGGCACCACCGCCGCCGCCTTCGGTACCGTGACGAGTTGGCTGGTGGACGTGCTCAACGCGCTCACCGGCAACCTGGACCGGCCCGGCGGGGCGATGTTCGGCGAGGCGCAGCACAACGTGCTGCGCCCCACCGAGCCCCTGAGGTTGGGCCGCTGGCACAGCAGGGTGCGCGGGTTCCCCGAGGTGCTCGGGGAGTTCCCGGCGGCCACCCTCGCCGAGGAGATCGACACTCCCGGCGAGGGCCAGGTGCGGGCGTTGGTGGCCGTCGCCTGCAACCCGGTGCTGGGCGCGCCCAACGGCGAGCGGCTGGAGCACTCCCTCGCGAACCTGGACTTCATGGTGGCGGTGGACCCGTACGTCAACGAGACGACGCGCCACGCGGACGTCATCCTGCCGCCGCCGCGCCTGGTGGAGTCCGAGCACTTCGACATCGTGCTGTCCCGGCTCGCGGTGCGCCGGGTGGCCCGCTACTCGCCGCCGCTGCTGCCGCGGGAGCAGGGGCGGCCGAGCGAGGCGCAGATCCTCGCCAGGCTCACCCTGATCCTCAGCGGCGCGGGGCCCGGGGCGGACCCGGCCGCGCTCGACTCCGCGATCATCGACAAGACGCTGGCGGCCGTGGTCGGCGCGCCCGGCTCGCCGCTGGCCGGCCGCGACCCGGCCGAGCTCAAGGAGCAGCTGACCGGCGAGGACAGCGCCGAGCGGCGGATCGACCTGATGATCCGGCTCGGTGCCTTCGGGGACGTGTTCGGGCTGCGTGCCGACGGGGTGAACCTGGCGGTGCTGCGGGAACGACCGCAGGGCGTGGACTTCGGGCCGCTGCGGCCCCGGCTGGCCGAGGTCGTGGGCACCGAGTCGGGGAAGGTGGAGCTCTTCCCGGAGCCGGTGGCGGGCGACCTCCCCCGCCTCGCGGAGTTCCTCGCGGGCGAACGGGACCGCGGCGAGCGGGACCGGGGCGAGGCCGGCTTCCTCCTCGTGGGGCGGCGGAACCTGCGCTCGGTCAACAGCTGGACGCACAACACCGCCGCGCTGTCGGGCGGCAGCAACCGCTGCACGCTCGAGATCAACGTGGCGGACGCGCGCCGGCTCGGCGTCGGCGCCGGTGACGAGGTGACGGTACGGGGCCGGGCCGGTGCGGTGGTGGCCGTCGCGGAGCCCACGGACCGGGTCGGCCCGGGAGTGGTGTGCCTGCCGCACGGCTGGGGTCACGGCCGGGACGGCACGCGGATGACGTACGCCGCGAAGTCGCCGGGGGTGAACATGAACGCGCTCACCGACGAACTGGTCGTCGACCCCCTGTCGGGCAACGCGGTCTTCAACGCGGTGCCGGTCCAGGTCTCACCCGGACGGGGTGATCTGCGCCAGTGCTGAGCACGGACCCGTCACCCCCGGCTCGGCGCTGGGACCTGCTGCTGCCCCACCGGGACAGGCTGTACCGGCTGGCGCGGACTCGGCTGACCGGTCACCAGGACGCCGAGGACTGCGTCCAGGAGGCGCTGTTGCGGGCCGCGCTGTACCCGGGGCTCGACCCGGAGCGGGTCGGCCCGTTCCTCACCTCGGTCACGCTGCGCCTCTGCGTGGACGTCCACCGGCAGCGGGAACGCACCCGCAGGTTCGTCTACCAGCACTCCTTCGCCCCGGAGACCGCGTCGGGGCCGGAGGAGGAGGCGTGCGCGGCCGCCGAGGGCACCTGGATGCTCCAGCAGGTGCAGCGCCTCGGGGGCAGGGAGCGTGAGGTGATCCTGGCCCGTCTGGAGGGTGCCGGCACCCGCGAGGCCGCGGGCCGCCTGGGGATCTCTGTGAAGGCCGCGGAGGGCGCCTTCACCCGGGCCCGGGCCCGTCTCCGCCGCTGGCACGGGGCGAGCCTGGGCGGCGTGTGAGGAGTCGCGACGCGCCGGACGCCGGGAGCACGCGCCACACTCCCGGCGTCCACACGACGGCCGCGAAGCCCGCTGCGGGCTTCGCGGCCGTCGAGCCGGGCGGCCGGCTCCGGGTGCGCTGCCGTCAGCGCGCCGTGTTCCGCGGTTCCAGGGCGGCCACCAGCGTGGAGTCGTGGTCGTAGGGCCCCGACGAGGCGGCGCCGCCGCCCGCGCCGCCGACGGCGAAGAACTCGGTCGTCGACGCGCGGTAGCCGTGCCACTCGGCGGGCAGGTCCGCCTCGAAGAAGACGGCCTCCACCGGGCACACCGGCTCACAGGCCCCGCAGTCCACGCACTCGTCGGCGTGGATGTACAGGGCCCTGCGGCCTTCGTAGATGCAGTCGACCGGGCATTCCTCGACGCAGGACCTGTCCTTGACGTCGACACAGGGCTGGGCGATCACGTACGTCATGTGGGTCTGCTCCGCGGGGTCGGGGGCGGGTCACGCCCGGGTGAAGGCGAGCACGGCGTTCTGGCCGCCGAAGCCGAAGGAGTTGCTGACGGCGACCTCGACCCGGGCGGAGCGCGGCGTCTTGGCGACGACGTCCAGCTCGATCTCGGGGTCCTGGCTGTCGAGGTTGGCGGTGGGCGGGATGACTCCCCGGCTGACGGTGAGCGCGGTCACGGCCGCCTCGATGGCGCCGGCCGCGCCGAGCGAGTGGCCCACCACGCCCTTGATCGAGGTGACGGCGGGCCGCTCCCCCAGTACCCGTCGGACGAGCTTCGCCTCGGCGACGTCGTTGAGCGGCGTCGACGTGCCGTGCGCGTTGACGTGGTCCACGGTGTCCGGGGCGAGGCCGGCGTCGTCGAGGGCGGCGCGCAGGGCGAGTTCGGCGCCCGCGCCGGTGGGCTCGGGGGCGGTGGCGTGGTACGCGTCGGCCGAGGCGCCGTACCCGGAGACGTGCGCGTACACCCGGGCGCGTCGGGCCCTGGCGTCGGCGGCACGCTCCAGGACGAGGACGGCGGCGCCCTCGGCGGGGACAAACCCGTCACGGTTGACGTCGAAGGGGCGCGACGCCGTGCGCGGGTCGTCCCGGCGGCCGCTGAGCGCGCCCATCTGGCTGAAGCCGGTGATGATCGAGGGGATCAGGCACGCCTCCGTGCCGCCGGTGATCACCACGTCGCACACGCCCCGGCGCAGCAGTTCGCGTGCCGTGCCGACGGCCGTGGTGCCGGACGCGCAGGCGGTGGCGGTGACGAGGTTGGGGCCCCGGGCGCCGTGCTGCATCGCCACGTAGCCGGCGGGCATGTTGACCGCCAGCATGGGGATGAGCAGCGGGGACACGGTCAGCGGGCCGGTGTCCAGGAGGACGCGGTGCTGCTGCTCCCAGCTGGCGGCGCCGCCGATGCCGCTGCCGAGGACGACGGCGACGCGGGTGCCGTCCCAGTCGCCCGGGTCGAGGCCGCTGTCGGCGACGGCCTCGGCGGCGGCGGTGAGGGCGAACTGGCTGCTGCGGTCGTAGCGCCACGCCTTGCGCCGCCCGAGGGCCTTGTTCGCGTCGTAGTCGGGGATCCAGCATCCGAGGGGGGCGGGCGTTCCGTCGAGGGCCGGGACCGCCGAGGCGGCCGTGCCCCCGGGGTTCCGTATCGCGTCCCAGGACGCCTGGGTCCCGATCCCCGCCGCGGTCACCATGCCGATCCCGGTGACCGCGGCGTCGAACGTGCCGGTGGGGTCCGGCATCAGGCCGCCACCAGCTTCTGCTCGATGACCTCCACGGCCTGGCCGAGGGTGCTGTCGGCGTCGAGGTCGTCGTCGGAGAGCTTGACGCCGAACTCCTGCTGGACCGTCAGGGTCAGTTCCACCAGGGCCAGCGAGTCGAGTTCGAGTGCGCTGAAGGTGTCGTCGGGGTTGACCTCGTCGGTCTCGAAGCCGAAGTTGTCGACCAGCAGCTGGACCAGGCGGGGGTAGGTGTCGCTCATGGCGGTTCTCCTTGTCGGAGGCGAGGAACGGATCGCGGGTGGAGGGCGGTTGTCAGACGGGGGTGACGTCGGGCCACGTCAGGGTGGTCGCACCCCAGGTGAGCCCGCCGCCGAACGCGGCGAGCGCGGTGCGGTGGCCCGGGCGGAGGGCGCCTGCCGTGACGGCGTCGGCCAGGGCGAGGGGGATGGAGGCGGCAGCGGTGTTGCCGACCCGGTCCAGGTGGACCGGGAAGCGGGAGCGGGGCAGCCGCAGCTGGTCGGCGACCGCGTTCACGATGCGGACGTTGGCCTGGTGGGCGACGAGGACGTCGATCTCCTCGGGCGTCCACCCGGCCCGTGCCACGGCTTCGCGGGTGGCCTCGGTCATCCGCTCCACGGCGTGGCGGAAGACCTGTGCGCCCGCCATGCGGAAGTACGGGTCCGCCCGCTCGGCGTTCTCGGCGCGGATCGGGTGGCGTGAGCCGCCCGAGGGGACCTGGATCAGCGCGCGGCCGGTGCCGTCGCTGCCGAGGACCGGCGGGCCCAGCGCGCCGGGTTCGTCCCGGTCGCCGGCGCGCAGCACGACGGCCCCGGCCCCGTCCCCGAAGATCGCCCGGGTCGAGCGGTCCCGTGGGTCGAGGATGCTGGAGTAGGTCTCGGCCCCGACGACCAGGACGCTGTGCGCCGTGCCGGCCGCGATGAGACCGGCGCCCGCCGCCAGGCCGTACAGGAAGCCGGTGCACACCGCGGCCACGTCGAAGGCGGGTACGGTGCCCAGGCCCGTCCGGGCCGCCACCGCCGGCGCGGTGGCGGGGCAGGTGTGGTCCGGCGTGGTCGTCGCCACGATCACGGCGTCCACCGTGTCCGTCGACGCGGACTTGAGGGCCCGCCGGCCCGCCTCGACGGCGAGGTCGGACGTGGCGGTGCCGTCCTCGGCGAGGTGCCGCTGCCCGATCCCGGTGCGGCTGCGGATCCACGCGTCCGACGTGTCGAGTTCCCCGGCCAGGTCGGCGTTGGTGACCACCCGGGACGGCAGGTGGGTGCCGAGTCCGCACACCACCGCCGCGCGCGCGGCCGCCATCACGCGCCCCCGGGCTGGGGCTGTGCCGTCCGCTCCAGGGCGGCGACCTCGTCGCTGACCTCGCCGAGGTACTCCGAGACGTCGCGGTACGAGCGCGTCAGCGACACCTCGACGTACGGCATTCCGCGGCTGACCAGGTACTCCTTGACCAGCGGCTGGGAGCGGCGCAGGTTGCGGCGCGGCATGGACGGGAACAGGTGGTGCTCGATCTGGTAGTTGAGGCCGCCGTAGAAGAAGTCGGTGACCCGGTGGGGCAGGATGTTGCGGGAGGTCACCACCTGGCGGGTGAGCCAGTCCAGTTCCTCCTCGCCGTCGCGTACCGGCAGGCCCTTGTGGTTGGGGGCGAAGAGCAGGCCCATGTAGAACCCGAACACGGCCTGGTGGACGACGATGAACGCGACGGCCTTGCCGGGTGGCAGGACCAGGAAGACGACGGCGAGGTAGGCCGCCAGGTGCAGGGTGAGCAGGGCCAGGTCGGCGGCGACGTACCGCTTGATGGCGCCCTTGCGGGCGGCGATGTACCCGGAGAGGTGCATGCGCAGCCCTTCGAGCGTGATCACCACGAAGAACATCCAGGCCTGGTGGCGCACGATGAAGCGGGAGACGGCGCCGGTCTTCTTCTCGCGGTGGCCCGGGTCGAAGATGACCTGGCGTCGCGTGATGTCCGGGTCGAGGGAGAGGTGGTTGGGGTAGTTGTGGTGCTTGGTGTGGTGCTGCACCCACCAGCCGAAGCTGACGCCGGTGAGGAGGTTTCCGTGGAGGTAGCCGATGATGTCGCCGCCCCTGCGGGTGCGGAAGATCTGGCGGTGCCCGGCGTCGTGGCCGATCAGGTCGGTCTGGCCGAAGCAGATCGCCAGGTAGACCGCGACGGCCAGCTGCCACCAGCTGTCGCCCACGAGGAGGAACGCGGCCCAACCCGCGGCGAGCAGGAGCAGGTTGAGGACGATCTTGAAGGTGTAGTAGACGGGTTCGGGGTCCGTCAGGCCCGCCCGCTTCACCAGCGCGGTGAGCTCGTCGAAACTGGCCGGCGGGCTGCCGCCCGCCACGGCGCCGGTCCCGCTGGTCGTGGTCATATCGCTTCCTCGAGCCCCATGTAGGCGAGCCGGGTGTGCTGCATCTTCTGGGCCCACGCCCTGCCGGTCTCCATGCGTTCCTCGGGGGTGGTGTCGGCCAGGCGCCGGCCCGGCCACGCCTCGTAGTCGCCGAGGAGATGGCCGTGTTCGTCGATGCCCTGCTGGAACAGCGTCTCGCGGCGCATGAGTTGGTCCGTGGTGGGCAGCCGGCCCCACAGCTCGTATCCCTCCGCCATCAGCTCCAGGAGCCGTGGCTTGTCCTCCGGGTGCTTGAGCAGGTGCTCGCGCAGGATGGAGCTGCCGACGGTCAGGTGGCGGATCTCGTCGATGCCGGCGCCGCGCTCGATGTCGGCCGCCGCCGGGTCGAAGACCCGCCACTTGCGCTCACTGAGCTCGGCGGCGGGGGCGAGGACGCCCTCGACCAGGACGGTCAGGACCAGCACGCCGCCGATGAAGTCCCGCTCGTCGCGCAGCACTCGCAGGCCGAAGTCCTCCAGCGGTACGAGGATCGCGTCGCGGTCCTCGGCGGCCAGCCGGTCCACCTCGGCGGTCAGCTCGTGGGGGGCGGTGCCCAACTGCAGCAGGTGGCCGCGGAACACCATCGCGTGCCGCGCCTCGTCGACCAGTTGGGTCGCGTAGAACTCCATGCAGTTGTTGTCGGGCGCGAGGGCCACCATGTGGCCGATGGCCCGCGTCGCCTTCTCCTCGGCGAGGGAGCGGAAGGCCAGCTCCTGCTTGATCGCGCTGTTGAGCGGCCCTTCCCGCCGGACGACGTCCAGCGGCCGCACGTCGTCCGCGTGTCCGAGGACCTGCCCGCGCAGCGTTCCCTGCGGGACGGACCTCAGCCAGTAGGCCAGGTCGCAGGTCGCCGCCGAGAGCTCCAGGTTCAGCGCCCCGTCCATGAGCGAGGGGGCCTGCTCCCAGTCCGCCTCGGAGGGGATGTTCGGAGAGGTCATCACTGCTTCCCTTCTGGGTACGTCGGGTGGGCGGCGTGCATGCCCTGCAACACGCCGGCGAAGTTGACCAGGGGGGCGCCGGCGACGGCGGCGCCGGTCAGCACGCGGGCCACCACCAGCTCGTGGTCGCCCGCGGCGACCGTGCGTTCGAGCCGGCATTCGAGCCAGGACACGGCCCCCCGCAGCCGTGGCGCGCCCTGCGGCGACGGGTCCGCCCACGCCCTGGGCGGCAGCTGGGCGAGTCCCCTGGGCCGGCGGCGCCGGGCGAAGTGGCGGGCGAGCCACTCGTGGTCGGCGGCCAGGCCGTTGGCCACGAACGCCTCGGCCGCGAGCAGGGACCTCAGGCCCCGGCTGCCCTTGCGCAGCGCGACGCAGACCATGGGCGGGTCGCCGGGGATCGTGGTCAGGGTGGAGACCGTGACCCCCTCGGCTTCGGCGGGGCTGCCGCAGGTGAGGACCGCCACCCCGGTGACGAAGTGCCGCATCGTGGTGTCCAGGGCGGCCCGGGCGGCGGCCGGGACCGTGGCGGAGCCCGTCATGCGACCGGAAGCGGGGAGTCGTCGCCGCGCGTGGAGGCGGCGGCGGTGAACTCGCTCTGGAACCGCCGGTACGCCGGGTGCGCCTCGGGCTCGAAGCGCACCCCGAACGGCTTGAGGAAGTTCCCGAACAGCGCCCGGTCGCCGAAGAGGTGGATGGGCAGGGCGAGCAGCGCCCACTCGGCGCCCCACAGCCAGATCCAGGCGAGCGCCACCAGGCCCTGGGTGACCAGGCTGTGCATGACGTTGTAGGCCACGTAGTAGCCCTTGGAGATGTCGCCGTCCCCCTTGCGGCGGTAGGCGAGCGCGCCGGGGAGGTAGCCGACGAGGTCGATGTAGAGGAACAGCCCGATCGCGACCCACCAGCGGATCTCGTCGAGGTGGGCGAAGAAGAGGGCCACCGACACCACAAGCCCGAGGCCGTACTCGGCGCGCACCAGGCGGGCCGTGGTGGTGGTCATGAACAGGTTCCTGGTGTCCATCGCTCACTCCGCCTGGGCGCCGGCGAGCTGGATCTCGGCGGGCGGGAGGGCCACGGCCCGGGCCAGGGCCTCGTCGCCGACGACGGTTCCGTCGCCGCCGAAGAGCCCGAGGACCACGCGGGCGATGGTCTCCTTGAAGACCCGCTCGGCGACGGGTTCGAGGATGCCGGCGAGGCTCGGGATGCCGAAGTCGAACTCGGCGCGGAAGTCGACCAGGCAGCCGTTCTCGGTGGCGGAGATCCGCCAGGTCCCCTCGAAGGACTCGAAGTCCCCCTCGGTCTGGGTGAAGGAGATCGCCAGCCGGTCCGGGTCGAAGCGGTCGGACTCGCTCCAGCGCAGGATGCCGTTGCGGAAGTAGACCTCCCAGTCGCTGGTCTCCTCGTCGGCGCTGATCTGGTGGATGGTCACGTCGCGGACGACCGGGACGAGTGCGGGGTAACGGGCGAACCGCTTCACCTGGTCGTACCCCGCGGCCGGGGACGTGCCGGGCAGTTCGACGGCCACGTGGACACTACGCATGGGCGGAGTCACCTTCGAAGATCGGAACGTAACGGGCCGCCTGCGCGTGGCAGGCGCGGTCGAACGCCTCGTACAGGAAGCGCGTGTCCGAGGCGTCGAGGACGGCGGGCGGGGTGAGCCTGAGCACCAGGTGCGAGTTGAGCGAGTGGTTGGCCACCACGCCGTGCTGGATCAGCTCGATCAGCAGGTCGCCGGCGGGTCCGGGGATCGCGAACTCGATGCCGATGAGCAGGCCCCGGCCGCGCACCTCGCGCAGCACGGGGCCGTAGTGGCGCCGGGCGATGTCGCGGACGGTGGTGAGCATCTCGGCGCCGATGTCGCGGGCGCGGTCGACCAGGCCGTCCTCCTCGATGGCGGCGAGGGCGCCGCGCACGGCGGCCATGGCCAGCGGTGTTCCGGAGAACGTCGAGGTGTGCAGATAGGGGTCCTTGTCGAAGGCCGCGAACGCTTCCGGGGTCGCGATCACCGCGGACACGGGCAGGATGCCGCCGCCGAGGGCCTTGCCCGCGAGCAGCAGGTCGGGCGTCACGCCCTCGGCGTCGGCGCCCCACCAGGTGCCGAGCCGGCCGAGGCCCGTCTGGATCTCGTCGAGGACGAGGAGCGCGTCATGGGCGTGGCACAGCTCCCGCACGGCACGCAGGTAGCCGGGCGGTGGCAGTACGACGCCGGCCTCGCCCTGGACGGGTTCGACGACGACGCAGGCCCGTCCCGGCATGGTCCGAAGGAGCTCCCCCAGCGCGTCCGCGTCCCCGTAGGGCACGTGGTGGACGCCGGGCAGCAGCGGGCGGAACGGGTCCTGGAAGACGTCCTTGCCGGTCAGGCTGAGGGCGCCCATGGTCTTGCCGTGGTAGCCGTCGTGGGTGGCGACCAGCTGGTCCTTGCCCCGGGTCCGGGCGATCTTGATGGCGGTCTCCACCGCCTCGGCGCCCGAGCAGGCGAAGTGCACCCGCTCCAGGCCGGCCGGCGCCCTGGCGGCCAGGGCTTCGGCGGCCAGCGCGGCCTGGGGTTCGAGGAAGACCCGGCTCGCCACGGGGTGCCGCCCGAGCTGGTCGGTGACGTGGCGTACGACGGTGGGATGGCGGGCGCCGGTGATCAGCACGCCGTAGCTGCCGCAGTTGAGGAAGCGGCTGCCGTCCTCGGTGACGATCCAGGACCCTTCGGACCCGGTCTCGACGTAACCGCCGAAGAGCTCGCCGAGAGTGGCGCGGCCCTTGCTGAGGTGGGCGCGGTACAGCCGCCCGGTGTGCTCCCGGTGGTCGGCCGGCGCCTTTGTGGTTCCGGTCATGACGTCTCCTCAGGCCAGTCGCAGCGGCTTGCCGCCGACGTGCTCGACAAACGGCTCGGCGAAGCCGGCGCGGGAAGGCGGGTGGAAGGAGAGGCCGTGGGACGCGGCCGCCAGGTAGCCGACGTCGCCGCCGCCGATGAACGCCATGCCGCCGAGGAGTTCCACGGCCCCGCGCACGGTGTCGCCGATGGCGTCCTGGGCTCCGTAGCGGGCCACCAGGGCCTTGCCGAGCGCGGCGTTGCCCGTCTCGCCGTCCTGGATCATCCGGGCCACGCCTTCGAGCAGCAGGGTGGCCGTCTCCAGGCGGGTGACCAGTCGCGCCCGCTCGGAGACCGCGCCGCGCCCGGCGTCGGTGACCCGCTCGGCGAGGGCGCTGGCGATGCCGAGGTAGGAGGCGGAGATCAGCATCTCGAACCAGACGAAGCCGACGGTCTGGAGCTCGTCCAGTTCGCCGCTCTCCCCCAGCTCGGTCCGCATCACCTGCTGTTCGTCGACGGCGACGTCGGTGAGGCGGATCTCGTCGCTCTCCGCTCCCGCCAGCGCCCAGCTGGACCAGAAGGGGTGGACGGTCACGCCCTCGGCCTGGCGGGGCACAAGCAGCACGGCCGTCTCGCTGGTGCCGTCCGGGCCGGGCAGGGCGACGCTCGCCGTGAGCAGGTCCATGGACGAGGAGAGGCTGCACGGCTTCTTGGAACCGTTGACGAGATAGCCCTTGCCGCTGTCGTCCCGGCGGGCCTCCATGGTCGGTTCGAGGATGCCGCGGCCCGGCCTGCCCTCGGCGAAGCCGGAGGCGACCAGCAGGTTCTGCTCCACGATGCCTTCGAGCAGCGCCCATTCGACACCGCCGGACTGCAGGCTGTCGGCAAGGGAGAAGAGCGTGGCGACCGAGAAGTGGTGCATCGTGGTGGCCACGGCGAGCGAGGGCGACGCGGCGGCGAGCGCCCGGGTCACCTGGACCGCTTCCAGGGGGCTCGCCCCCAGGCCGGAGTACGTCTTCGGGATGACCAGGGCGGGTCCGCCGTGGGTGCGGAACAGTTCGACGGCGGGGCTCGCGGGCCGTTCCAGGGTGTCCAGCGGGTGCTCGGCGAGCGCGTCGAGCAGCCCGGGCACATAGCGCTCGCAGGTGTCGCGGGCGGCGTCCAGGGCGCGCATGGGAACTCCTTCGCGG
>NZ_WMLF01000012.1 GCF_014156695.1 Streptomyces durbertensis
GCGGTGGGGTGTCCGGGACCGGCGTGTGGTGTGCGGTGGGTTCGACCCGTTGAACGGGCCCTGACAGTTGAGCGGTTGACCGCTGGCATCTTCCTGCATCGCTCCTTGCCCCGTGCCGGAGCGGGCGACTTTCATGAATGCGGAAGATTTGATCACGCCACGCGAATCCACCCGAATCCCTCGGTCGCCTCCCGGTTCGCCGCAGGCGTGTGACGTCCGGTCGAAGCCGAGAGGTCACGAGCGCTGACCACGCTGCTGCCCGACCAACCAGTCGAGAGTAGAGAGCACATGTCTGTCCACGGGGACCAACTCCTGCCACTGACCGCCGCACAGTCGGGCATCTACTACGCCCAGCAGCTCGACCCGACCAACACGATCTACAACGCCGGCGAGTACCTGGAGATACACGGGGCGGTGGACGCCGGGCTGTTCGAGGCCGCGCTGCGCCGGGTGGTCGCGGAGGCGGACACGCTGCGTACGCGGGTTGTCGACGTCGAGGGCGAGGGGCCCCGCCAGGTGGTGGAGCCGACGCGGCGGTGGGCGTTCGAGCAGGTGGACGTCAGCGCCGAGGAGGATCCGCGGGCCGCCGCCGAGGCGTGGATGCGGGCCGACCTGGCGCGGCCGTTCGACCTGGCCGCTGATCCGCTGTTCCGGTTCACGCTGTTCACCGTCGGCCCGGAGCGCGCGTTCTGGTTCCACCGGTACCACCACGTCGCGGTGGACGGCTTCACGGTGGCGCTGATCGCCCGCCGGGTGGCCGAGGTGTACTCGGCGCTCGTGGAGGGCGCGGAGGTGCCGGAGACGCCGTTCGGGCCGTTGGCCGAGCTCGTGGCGGCCGACGGCGGGTACCGGGAGTCGGAGCGGTTCGCCACCGACCGGGACCACTGGGTCGCGGAGATGGCCGGCCGGGCCGAGCCGGTGAGCATGTCGGGCGCGGTGCCGGGCCTCGCCCGCCGGCTCGCCCGGCGCACGGCGCGCCTGGACCCGGAAAGCGCCCGTGCGCTGAGGGAGTTGGCGCGTGAGGCGGGGGTGCCCTGGCCGGCGCTGGTGCTCGGTGCGACGGCGGCCTACCTCCAGCGGATGACGGGGCAGTCGGAGGTGGTGCTGGGGCTGCCGGTCACCACGCGGCTGGGCAGGACGGCGCGTTCGGTGCCGGGCATGGTGTCGAACGTGCTGCCGCTGCGGCTGTCCGCCCGCCCGGCGATGACGGTCGCCGAGCTGCTGGCGCACGCGCACGGGCGGACCCGCGCCGCGATGCGCCACCAGCGGTACCGCTACGAGGACCTGCGCCGCGACCTGCGGCTGCTGGAGAGCGACCAGCCGCTGCTCGGCCCGCAGGTCAACATCATGATGTTCGACTACGACCTGTCGTTCGGCCCGCACCGCAGCACCGTCCACAACCTGTGCATCGGCCCGGCCGACGACCTGTCGGTGATCGTCTACGACCGGGGCGCCGACGGCGGCCTCCAGATCGACTTCGACGCCAACCCCGACCTGTACTCCGAGGAGCGGATCGCCGACCACCAGCGGCGCTTCCTCACCTTCCTGGACCGGCTGGCCGCCGCCGAGCCGTCGGCGCCGATCGGTGCGGTCGACCTGGTCGACGCGCACGAGCTGCCCTCGCCGGACGCCGTGGCGAGACCGGAAGCGGACGCGGACCTCGCCGAGCTGTTCACGCGTCAGGCCGCGCGCACGCCCGGCAACGTCGCCGTCGTCTACGAGGATGTCGAGCTGACCTACGCGGAGCTGGAGTCCCGGGCCAACCGGCTGGCGCGGCTGCTGGTCTCCCGGGGCGCCGGTCCGGAGGGCTTTGTGGCCCTCGCGGTGCCGCGTTCGGCGGAGATGGTCGTGGCGCTGCTCGCGGTGGTCAAGTCGGGCGCCGGCTACGTGCCGCTCGACCCGGACTACCCGGCGGACCGGATCGCGTTCATGCTGGCCGACGCCGCGCCGACCCTGGTGGTCACGGTGGACGGCAGCCGGCCGGAGGCGCCGACGGTCGACCTGCGCGATCCCGCCGTCGTCGCCGAGCTCGCCGAGCTGCCGGACACGCCGCTCACCGACGCCGACCGGCGCGCGCCGCTGACCCCGGCCGGCCCGGCGTACGTCATCTACACCTCCGGCTCCACGGGCCGGCCCAAGGGCGTCGTCATCCCGCACGCCAACGTGGTGCGGCTCTTCGACAGCACCCGCCACTGGTTCGGCTTCGACGCCGACGACGTGTGGACGATGTTCCACTCGTACGCGTTCGACTTCTCGGTGTGGGAGATCTGGGGCGCGCTGCTGCACGGCGGCAGGCTTGTGGTGGTGCCCTACGCGGTCAGCCGCTCGCCCGAGGAGTTCCTGCGGCTGCTGGTGGAGCAGCGCGTCACCGTGCTCAACCAGACGCCGTCGGCGTTCTACCAGTTGATGCGCGCCGACGCGGAGCACCCGGAGCTGTCCGCCGGCCTGGCGTTGAGGGCGGTCGTGTTCGGCGGCGAGGCGCTGGACCTGTGGCGGCTCGGCGACTGGTACTCCCGGCACGCGGAGGACGCCCCCGTGCTGGTCAACATGTACGGCATCACCGAGACGACGGTGCACGTGTCCTACGTGGCGCTGGACGAGCGGCTGGCCGCCGCCGGCCGGGGAAGCCTGATCGGCGGCGCGATCCCCGACCTCGGGGTCTACGTGCTGGACAGCGGTCTGCGCCCGGTGCCGCCCGGGGTCGCCGGCGAGATGTACGTCTCCGGTGCCGGGCTGGCCCGCGGCTACCTGGGCCGTCGCGGCACGACGGCCGAGCGGTTCGTCGCCGACCCGTTCGGCCCGCCCGGCGGCCGCATGTACCGCACGGGGGACGTCGCCCGGTGGACGCTCGACGGCGAGCTGGAGTTCGTCGGCCGCGCCGACGCCCAGGTCAAGATCCGCGGCTTCCGCATCGAGCTGGGGGAGATCGAGGCCGCCCTGTCCGAGCACGAGGCGGTCGCCCAGGTGGCCGTGGTGGCCCGGGAGGACCGGCACGGCGACCGGCGGCTGGTGGCGTACGTCGTGCCGGCGCCGGGGCGGCGCCCCGAGGGGCTGCGGGAGTTCGCCGGCCGTACGCTGCCCGACCACATGGTGCCCTCCGCCGTCGTGGAGCTCGCCGCCATGCCGCTGACGGCCAACGGCAAGCTGGACGCCCGCGCCCTGCCGGAGCCGGAGTACGGCTCCTCCGGCGGCCGCGGGCCGAGGGACCCGCGGGAGGAGACGCTGTGCCGTCTCTTCGCCGAGGTGCTGGACGTGCCCGGCGTCGGCATCGACGACAACTTCTTCGACCTCGGCGGACACTCGCTGCTGGCGACCCGGCTCGCCGGCCGGATCCGCGCCGCGCTCGGCGTCGACGTCGGCATCAGCGCGCTGTTCACCGCGCCGACGGTCGCCGCGCTCGCCGAGCACGTCGGCCAGGGCGAGGAGCGGGACGCCTCGTTGGACGTCCTGCTGCCGCTGCGGCCGCACGGTACGCTGCCCGCGCTGTTCTGCGTCCACCCGGCGGCCGGGCTGAGCTGGATCTACTCCGGCTTCCTCCGGCATCTGGAGCCCGAGCGCCCGGTGTACGGTCTCCAGGCGCACGGCCTGCGGGACGCCTCGCAGGCGCCGGCGTCGATCGAGGAGATGGCCGCCGCCTACGTCGCCGAGATGCGGAAGGCGCAGCCGAGCGGCCCGTACCACCTGCTGGGCTGGTCGTCGGGCGGTGTCGTCGCGCACGCGATCGCCGCGCTGCTCCAGGAGGAGGGCGAGGAGGTCGGCCTGCTGGCGGTGCTCGACGCCTACCCCGGGCTGGAGCTGCCGCCGCTGGACGAGCAGGAGATCATGGCGACCCTGCTCGACTTCGCCGGCTACGACAGGCGCCGCCTCGGCCCGGAGCCGCTGGAGTTCAACCGTGTCGTGGAGCTGCTGCGGCGGCTCGACAGCGCTCTGGCCGCCCTGGGCAGGCAGGACGTCGCCGCGATGGCCCGGGTGTACGGCGAGGCGAGCGAGCTGATGCGCCGGCACACCCCGCGCCGCTACAGCGGCGACGTGCTGTTCTTCGTGGCCACGCTGGACAAGGTCGAGTTCTCGCCCACGCCGCAGACCTGGCGGCCGTACGTGGACGGCGAGATCGACGTGCACTTCGTCGAGCGCGCCCACACCGACCTGCTCAAGCCCGCGCCGCTCGCGGAGATCGCCCGGGTCGTCGCCGACCGTCTCGCCTTTCTCGGCGGGCCCGCCGAGCCCGTGCCGCCGGCGCCCCGCCCCGAGCGGGTGCCGCTGTCCGCCGGCCAGCGGCGGCTGTGGTTCCTGAACCGGCTGGAGTCGGCGACGCCGTCGAGCGGCGCCTACAACGTGCCGTTGGCGCTGCGGCTGTCGGGCGCGCTGGACCGCGAGGCGCTGCGGCTGGCCCTCGGCGACGTCGTCGCGCGGCACGAGAGTCTGCGGACGGCCTTCCCCGACGAGGACGGCGTGCCGTGGCAGCGGGTCCTGGAGTCGGTCGAGCCGCCCGCGCTGCCGGTCCGCCGGATCGGCGCCGGCGAGTTGGACGCCGTGCTCGCCCGTGCGGCCGCCACCCGCTTCGACCTGGCGGCCGAGCCGCCGTGGCGCGCGGAGCTGCTCGAACTCACCTCCCCTCGCTACGCGGACACCGAGAACGCCGAGGACGCAGCCACGTCCGCGGAGCCGGTGCACGTGCTCTCCCTGGTGGTGCACCACATCGCGTGCGACGGCGCCTCGTTGCGGCCGCTCGTCGACGATCTCGCCACCGCCTACGCGGCGCGCCGGGCCGGCTCCGCGCCGCGCTTCGCGCCGCTGCCGGTGCGGTACGTCGACCACCTCCTCGCCCAGCGTTCCGCGCTCGGCGAGGAGGACGACCCCGGCAGCCGGGTTTCGCGGCAGCTCGCCGCCTGGGCGGACGAGCTGCACGGCCTGCCGGACGAGCTGGAGCTGCCGACGGACCGCCCGCGCCCGTCGGTCGCCTCCCACCGGGGCGACACGGTCCCCGTCCACATCGACGCCGAACTGCACGCACGGATCGCCGAGTTGGCCCGCTCGCGACAGGCGAGCACGTTCATGGCCGTGCAGGCGGGTCTGGCGGCGCTGCTGACCAGGCTCGGCGCCGGTACGGACATCCCCCTCGGCAGCCCGGTCGCCGGCCGGGACAGCGAGGAGCTCGAGGGGCTGGTCGGCTTCTTCGCCAACACCCTCGTCCTGCGCACGGACACCTCGGGCGACCCGGGCTTCGCCGAGCTGGTCGACCGGGTGCGGCGCACCGACCTGGCGGCGTTCGGCCGGCAGGACGTGCCGTTCGACCGGTTGGTCGAGGTGCTGCGCACGCCGCGCTCGTTGGCGCGTCACCCGCTGTTCCAGGTCATGCTGGCCTTCCAGGAGGACGCCGACGGCGTCGTGCGGATGCCCGGGCTGACGGCGGAGCGGTACGAGGTGCCGCGCCGCAGCGCCAAGTTCGACCTGACGCTCGACCTGACCGAGCGCCGGGGCGCCGACGGTGGACCGAGCGGGCTGGACGGCGTCCTGGAGTACGCGGCGGACCTCTTCGACAGGGGCACGGCCGAGCTGCTGGCCACCCGGCTGGTGCGGTTGCTCGACGCGGCCACCCGGGAGCCCGGGCTGCCGCTGAGCCGGCTGGTCGTCGACCACCCCGGAGACCGGCACCGGGTACTGGTCGAGTGGAACCGCACGGCCAGGCCGGTTCCCGAGACCACCGTGCCCGCGCTGTTCGAGCTCCAGGCGTACCGCACGCCGCGGGCGCCGGCGGTGGAGGCCCCGGGCGGGGAGCGGCTGGACTACGCGGAGCTGAACCTCCGCGCGAACCGGGTCGCCCACCACCTGATCAGCCTGGGTGTCGGCCCCGAGGACTTCGTCGCCCTCTCCATGCCGCGCACGGCGGACCTGGTGGTGGCGCTGCTCGGCGTGCTCAAGGCGGGCGCGGCCTATCTGCCGGTGTCTCCCGACTACCCGGCCGACCGGGTCGAGTTCATGCTGGCTGACGCCGCGCCGGCCGTGGTGCTGCGCGACCTGGCCGAGCTGCCGGGCGGGCTGCCGGATCACAACCCGAGCGACCTCGACCGGGTGCGGCCGCTGCTGTCGGGGCACGCCGTGTACGCCGTCTACACCTCGGGCTCCACGGGCCGGCCCAAGGGCGTGGTCGTCGACCACGGCGCCGTGGTCGACCTCGCGCTCTGGGCGGGTGACGCGCTGGGCGCCGCCGCCCTGGCCAGGACGCTGTTCTCCACCTCGATGAACTTCGACGTCTCGGTGTTCGAGCTGTTCGGCACGCTGCTCCACGGCGGCTGTGTGGAGATCGTCCGCGATCTGACGGCCCTGCTGGAGCGGACGGGCGAGCCGTGGCGCGGCACGCTGGTCAGCGGTGTGCCGTCGGCGGTGGCGCCGATCCTGGCGCAGTCGCCGGCGCCGGTGGCCGCCGACACGGTGGTGCTGGCCGGCGAGGCGCTGCCGGCGCGGCTGGTGGCGGACGTCCGCGCCGCGCTGCCCGGCGCCCGGGTGGTCAACGCCTACGGCCCCACGGAGGCGACCGTCTACGCGACGGCCTGGTTCCACGAGCCGGACGACCCGGCCGAGGAGTCGCCACCGATCGGCCGGCCGGTCACCAACGGCCGCACCTACGTGCTGGACGCCTCGCTGCAGCCGGTGATGGTCGGCGCGACGGGCGAGCTGTACCTGGCCGGACGCGGCGTCGCGCGCGGCTACCTCGGCCGGCCCGCGCTGACGGCGGACCGGTTCGTGGCGGACCCGTTCGGCGCGCCGGGCGAGCGCATGTACCGCACGGGCGACCTGGTGCGGTGGCGCGCGGACGGCGAGCTGGAGTACCTGGGCCGCGCCGACAGCCAGGTCAAGGTGCGCGGCTTCCGCATCGAACTCGGCGAGATCGACTCCGTGTTGGCGGCGCACCCGGAGGTCCGGGAGGTGGTCACGCTGGCCCGGGAGGACACCGTCGGCGTCCGGCGGATCGTCTCCTACGTGGTGCCGGAGCCGGGCGCGTCGGCCGATCCGGAGGAACTGCGCGGCCACGCGGCGCGGGTGCTGCCGGAGTACATGGTGCCGGTGGCCGTGGTGCCGCTGGAGCGGCTGCCGCTCAACCCGAACGGCAAGCTGGACCGCGCCGCGCTGCCCGCCCCGCGACTGGCGTCGGTGGCCGAGCGGGCCGCCGGCACGGACGTGGAGCGGCTGCTGTGCGAGCTGGCCGCCGAGCTGCTCGGGCTGGAGCGGGTCAGCCCGGACGACCGGTTCTTCGAGATCGGCGGCGACAGCATCATCTCCATCCAGCTCATCAGCCGGGCCCGTAAGGCGGGGCTGTCGATCACGCCGCGCGACATGTTCGAGCAGGGCACGATGGGCGGGCTGGCCGCCGTGGCGAAGCCGCTGACGACGGCCGACGAACTGGCCGCCGAGCCGGACGTCGGCACGGGCGAGGTGCCGGTGCCGCCGATCGTGCACTGGATGCGGGAGCGCGGCGGGCCGCTGGCCGGTTTCACCCAGTCGGCGCTGCTGCGGGTTCCGCCGGAGCTGGGCGTGGAGCGGCTGGCGGCGGCGGTGCGGGCGGTGCTCGACCACCACGACGTGCTGCGCATGCGGCAGTCGTACGCGCCCAACGGCAGCGGGTGGCTGCTGACCGTGCCCGACCCCGGCACGCCGTCCGCGGAGGACGTCGTGCGCCGGGTGGACGTCTCCGCCACGCCGGACGACCAGCTGGACGAGGTCATCGACGCGCACGCGGCGGAGGTCCGGTTGGCGCCGGGCGAGGGCCGGACGGTGGCGGTGCTGTGGTTCGACGCCGGGGCGGGCCGGTCGGGGCGGCTGCTTGTCGTCGCCCACCACCTGGTGGTGGACGGCGTCTCCTGGCGGATCCTGGTGGGTGATCTGGCGACCGCCTGGGCCACCGGGGACCGTTCCGCGCTGGAGCCCGTCCGCACGTCGTACCGGCGCTGGGCCCGGCACGTCGCCGCGCTGGTCGACGATCCCGGCGTGCGGGCCGAACTGCCGGTGTGGCGCGAGATGTTGTCCGGCCCGGACCCGCTGCTGGGCGCGCGCCCGCTGGACCCGACGAGGGACGTGCTGCGCACGTCGCGTCATCTGGTGGCCACACTGCCGGCCGAGCACACGGCCCGACTGCTCACCACCCTGCCGGCGGCCTTCTCCTGCGGCGTGGAGGATGTCCTGCTCACCGCGTTCGCCGCCGCGCTGGCCGACTGGCGCCGCCGCCTCGGCGGCGGCCCGGTGACCGACGAGGTGCTGCTGGACCTGGAGGGCCACGGCCGCGACACGGTCGAGTCCCTGGACCTGTCCGGCACGGTCGGCTGGTTCACCACCCTCCACCCGGTGCGGCTGGACGCCGGCGCGGCCGCACCCGGCGACGGTGTCGCCCTCGGCGGGGCGCTCAAGCAGGTCAAGGAGCGGCTGCGGGCGCTGCCCGGCAAGGGCCTGGGATACGGCCTCCTGCGCTATCTCGACCCGGCGGCGCGCGGTGAGCTGTCCGCGCTGCCCGCCCCGCAGGTCGGCTTCAACTACCTGGGCCGCTTCCCGGCCGGGCGGGACGCCGACTGGTCGATGGTCACCGGCGGCGACGCGCTGTCCGGTGCCGCCCGCGGCGTCGACCCGGAGACCCCGCTCTCGCACGTGCTGGAGGTCAGCGCCCTGGTCGAGGACGCGGCGGACGGCGCCGCCGGGCCGCGGCTGTCGGCGGTGGTCGGCTGGCCCGACGCGCTGCTGTCCGAGGGCGACGTCGGCGACCTGGTGGACACCTGGTTCCGGGCGCTGACCGCCCTGTCCGAGCACGCCGAGCGGCCCGAGGCCGGCGGCGTGACCCCCTCCGATCTGTCCGTGGCGATGAGCCAGGAGGAGATCGACGAGTTCGAGAACGATCTGCTCAGCGATTGGGAGTCCTGATGAAGCCCCGCCTGTTGGACGTACTGCCCCTGTCTCCGGTGCAGGAGGGGCTGCTGTTCCATTCGATGTACGACCAGGACGGCACGGACGTCTACACCGTGCAGCTCGCCTTCGACCTGGCCGGCCGGCTCGACACGGACCGGCTGACGGCCGCCGCCAGCCGCGTGGTGAACCGGCACGACAGCCTGCGCACGGCGTTCCGGCAGCGGCGCAGCGGCGAGTCCGTGCAGGCCGTGCTGAGCGAGGTGGCGGTGACGGTCGCGGAGGTCGACCTGTCGGAGCTGCCGGAGGCGGCGCGGGAGGCCGAGCTGAGCCGGCTGGCCGAGGAGGACCGTACGCGCCGCTTCGACCTGGACCGCCCGCCGCTGCTGCGGCTGACGGTGGCCAGGACGGACGCCGAGCGCTGCCGGCTGCTGCTCACCCACCACCACATCGTGCTGGACGGCTGGTCGACGGCGATCCTCGTCGGCGAGCTGTTCTCCTGCTACGCCGACGCGTCGGCCGAGCTGCCCCGGCCCACGCCCTACCGCGACTACCTGGGCTGGCTCGCCCGGCAGGACGAGCAGGCCGCCGTCGCCGCGTGGCGCGAGGCGCTGGCGGGGGTGAGCGAACCGACGCTGGTGGTGCCCGCGGATCCGGAGCGGGTCGCGGTGCCGCCGACCAAGCTGGTCGTGTCGATGTCCGAGGAGGAGACGACGGCCCTGGTGGCGTCGGCCCGCCGGCTGGGGCTGACGCTGAACACGGTGGTGCAGGGCGTCTGGGGCGTCCTGGTCGGCGAGTTGACGGGCCGCTCGGACGTGGTGTTCGGCACGACGGTCTCCGGGCGGCCGCCGGAGCTGCCGGGCATGGAGTCCATGGTGGGGCTCTTTGTGAACACCGTCCCCGTGCGGGTGCGGACCCGCCCGGACGAGCCGCTGTCGGAGCTGCTGCGGCGGATGCAGGAGGAGCAGGTCAGGCTGCTGCCCCACCAGCATCTGGGCCTGCGCAGCATCCAGAACCTGCTCGGCGGCGGCGAGCTGTTCGACACCAACATGGTGTTGGAGAACTATCCCGTCGACCCGGACGCGCTGCAGGGCACGGTCGGCGACGACCTGCGGGTCCTGGGCCTTGAGGGCAGGGACGCCGCGCACTACGTGCTGACGTTCTTCGCGGCCGTCGTCGAGGGCCGGATGCACCTGCGGCTGGACTACCGCCACGATCTGGTGGACGGCGAGACGGCGGCGGGCGTGGCGGCCCGTGCCCGCCGGCTGCTGGAGGCGTTCGGCGCCGAGCCGGACACGCCGCTGGGTGCCGTCGAGATGCTGGGTGCGGCGGAGCGCCACCGCGTCCTGCACGAGTGGAACAACACGGCGAACGCGCTGCCGGACCGCTCGCTGCCCGAGCTGTTCGAGGAGCAGGCGGCCCGCACACCGGACGCGGTCGCGGTCGGCTTCGGGGACCGCTCGGTGAGCTACGCCGAACTGGACGGCCTCGCCGACGCGTTGGCGTCCCGCCTGGTCGAGGCGGGTGTCGGCCCGGAGGAGCCGGTGGCGCTGCTCCAGGACCGCTCGGTGGAGCTGGTCGTGTCGGTGCTCGCGGTGCTGAAGGCGGGCGGCGCGTACGTCCCGCTGGACGACCGCTACCCGGCCGAACGGCTCGCGCACATCCTTCAGGAGACGGGCGCGAAGCTGGTCCTGGTCGACGCGGCCCACCGGGAGACGCCGCTGCCGGGTGTCCGGGCGCTGCGCGTCGACGAGCCGGGTGACGCCGTCCCGGTCGTCGGTGCCGGCGACCGCCCGGCCCCGACTCCCGACCGTCTCGCCTACGTCATGTACACCTCCGGCTCCACGGGAGTGCCCAAGGGCGTCGGCGTCACCCATCGGGACGTCGCCGCGCTGGCCCGGGACCGCTCCTTCACCACGGGCGCGCACCGCCGCGTGCTGCTGCACTCCCCGCAGGCGTTCGACGCCTCGACGTACGAGCTGTGGGTGCCGCTGCTGTCCGGCGGCGAGGTGGTCGTCGCCCCGCCGGCGGAGCTCGACATCCCCACGTTGGAGCGGCTGGTGGCGGAGCGGCGGGTCACCGCGCTGTGGCTGACCGCCGGCCTCTTCCGGCTGCTGGCGGACGAGAGCCCGGGGGCGCTCGCCGCTGTCGCCGAGGTGTGGACGGGCGGCGACGTCGTACCGGCCGACTCGGTGCGCCGGGTCATGGCACACTGCCCGGAGACCACGGTGGTGGACGGGTACGGCCCCACCGAGACGACCACGTTCGCCACCCGCCACCGGGTGCGGCCGGGCACCGAGGTGCCCGCCTCGATGCCGATCGGCGCGCCGCTGGACAACACGCGTGTGTACGTCCTGGACCCGGAGCTGCGGCCGGTGCCGGTGGGTGTGGCCGGTGAGCTGTTCGTCGCCGGCGCCGGTGTCGCCCGCGGCTACCTCGGGCGGCCCCGGGCCACCTCGGAGCGCTTTGTGGCCTGCCCGTTCGGCCCGCCGGGCGCCCGGATGTACCGCACCGGCGACCAGGTCCGGTGGAACGCCTCCGGCGAGCTGGAGTACCTGGGCCGGGTCGACGACCAGGTCAAGATCCGCGGCTTCCGCATCGAGCCCGGCGAGATCGAGTCGGCCCTCACCGACTCCCCGCTGGTCTCGCAGGCGGCCGTGGTGGTCCGCGAGGACCGGCCGGGCGACAAGCGGCTGGTGGCCTATCTGGTGCCCGCGGCCGAGCGCGACGAGAGCACGGAGCTGGAGGCCGTCGCCGAGTGGTCGGACCTCTACGACAAGATGTACACCGAGCACGCGGAGAGCGGCGGCTTCGGCGAGAACTTCGGCGGCTGGAACAGCAGTTACACCGAGCGGCCGATCCCGCTGGCGGACATGCGGGAGTGGCGGGACGACACCGTGGCGCAGATCCGTGAGCTGCGGCCGCGCCGAGTGCTGGAGTTGGGCGTCGGCAGCGGTCTGCTGCTGGCCCCGCTGCTGCCGCACGTCGAGGAGTACTGGGGCACGGACCTCTCCCCGGTGGCGATCGACAACCTCCGCGACGCCCTGGAGCGGCACGGCGAGCACACCGACCGGGTCACGCTGCGCGCCCAGCCGGCGCATGACTTCTCCGGGCTGCCGCGGGGCCACTTCGACACCGTCGTGATCAACTCGGTGGTGCAGTACTTCCCGCACGCCGAGTACCTGACGGACGTGCTGCGCCAGGCGGTGGACGTGCTGGCGCCCGGCGGCGCGGTCTACGCCGGCGACATCCGCGACCTGCGGCTGCTGCGCGCCTTCCAGACGGGAGTGCGGCTGGCGAGGGCCGGGCAGGACGCGGACACCGCCGCGCTGCGGACCGCGGTCGACCAGGGCGTGCGCGCGGAGAACGAACTCCTCCTCGCCCCGGAGTACTTCGCGAGCCTGCCGGGCGTGGTCGACGGGATCGGCGCGGTAGACGTCCGGCTCAAGAGCGCGTCCTACCACAACGAGCTGAGCCGCTACCGGTACGCGGCCGTGCTGCGCCGGGAGCCGCTGGACGCGCCACCGCTGCGCGCCGACGAGGCGCCGAGCGCGGCCTGGGGCCGGGACGTCGCCGAGCCGGCCGACGTCGCGGCGCGGCTGGCCGGGCGGCCCGCGACGCTGCGGGTCACGGGCGTGCCGAACGCGCGCCTGGTGGGCGAGGTCGCGGCGGCCCGCGCGCTGGCCGAGGGCGCGGAGGCCGACGCGGTGCGGCGGGCGCTCGAGGAGGCCCCGGCCGGCGTCGAACCGGACGTCTTCCCGGCGTTGGCCGCCGAGCACGGCTACCGCGCGTGCCTGAGCTGCTCGTCGCCGGACGCGCTGGAGGCGTTCGACGTGCTGCTGGTCGCCGAGGCGCTGGCGGACCGTCCCGTCACGGGCACCTGCCCGGCACCGGCCGGCCGGCCCGAGCCGGCCCGGTTCGCCAACGTGCCGGTCACCGCCCGGGACCTGGTCGGCGGCGTCCGGTCCCTGCTGTGCGACCGGCTGCCGGAGTACATGGTGCCGAGCGCCTTTGTCACCCTGGAGGCCCTGCCGCTCACCCGCAACGGCAAGGTGGACCGCCGGGCACTGCCCGCGCCGGACGTCGTGACGACCGCCGGCGGGCGCGCCCCGGCCTCGCCCGCCGAGGAGACGCTGTGCCGGCTCTTCGCCGAGGTGCTGCGCCTGCCCTCGGTCGGGGTGGACGACGGCTTCTTCGACGTCGGCGGCGACAGCATCGCCTCCATCCAGCTGGTCAGCCGGGCCCGCAAGGAGGGCCTGGTCTTCACCCCGCGCGACGTGTTCACTCGCAAGACGGTCGCGGAGCTGGCGAAGGTGGCCGAGGCCGCCGAGCGGGGCGGCGGCGAGCGGCCGGAGGCCGAGGCGCCGGACGCCGGCGTCGGCGAGGTGCCGCTCACCCCGATCGTGCACTGGCTGCGTGAACTGTCGGGCCCTGTCGACGGGTTCAGCCAGTCGGTGCTGCTCACCACACCGCCGGGCGCCGCCGCCGAGCAGGTGGCGGCGGCCCTCCAGGCGCTGCTCGACCACCACGACGCGCTGCGCATGCGGCTGACCCGCGGGGAGGGCGGCTGGTCGCTGGCCGTCGCGCCGCGCGGCGCCGTGCCCGCGGCGCCGCTGCTGCGGTGCGCCGCGCTGGACCGGCTCGACGAGGAGTCGGAGGCGGCCCGTGGCCGGCTCGACCCGGACGAGGGCGTGATGCTGCAGGCCGTCCTGTTCGACGCCGGTGCCGGGCGCCCGGGCCGACTGCTGCTTGTCCTGCACCACTTGGTGGTCGACGGCGTCTCCTGGCGGGTGCTGGTACCGGATCTCGCCGAGGCGTGGCGGGCGGTGTCGGCCGGGCGCGCGCCGGCGCTGGAGCCGGTGCCCACCTCGCTGCGCCGCTGGGCCCAGCGGCTCACCGAGCACGCCACCGAGCGCGCGGCTGAACTCCCCTTCTGGGAAGCGGTGTTGTACGAGGCGGACGCCCCGCTCACGGATGTGCCGCTCGACCCGTCGCGGGACGTCGCGAGCACCGCGCGGTCGCTGTCGCTGACCCTGCCGCCGTCGACCACCGGCGCCCTGCTGACCACCGTGCCCGCCGCGTACCGCGCCGGGATCAACGACGTGCTGCTGACCGCGCTGGCGCTGGCGGTCGCCGACTGGCGGCGGCGGTCCGGCCGCGGTGACGGCCCCCTCCTCGTCGACCTGGAGGGCCACGGCCGGGAGGCCGTGCTGGACGGCACGGACCTGTCGCGGACGGTCGGCTGGTTCACCAGCATGTGGCCCGTGCGGCTGGATCCGGGCGACGGCGACCCGGCGGCGGCGCTCGACGGCGGCCCCGAGACCGGCCGGGCGCTCAAGCGGGTCAAGGAGCAGCTGCGCGCGGTCCCGGACAACGGCATCGGCTACGGCCTGCTGCGCTACCTGAACCCGGCCACGGCCGGCCGGCTGGCCGCCCTGGCGGACGCGGCGCACCCGCAGATCGCCTTCAACTACCTGGGCCGCCTGCCCTCCGCGTCCAGCGAACCCGCCGACGGGAGCGCCCTGGAGGAGTGGAGTCCGGCTCCGGAGTCCGGCGCGCTCGGCGGTGGCGGCGACGCCGACCTCCCGCTGGGGCACGCCCTGCAGATCAACGCGCTCACCGAGGACCGGGCCGACGGCCCGCGGCTGACGGCCACCCTGTCCTGGCCGGCCGCCCTGCTGCCGGAGTCCGACGTCCAGGACCTGCTCGACACGTGGCGGCGGGCGCTCGACGCCCTCGTGCGGCACACCGAGCGTCCCGACGCCGGCGGCCTCACACCCGGCGACGTCCCGCTGGTGTCGCTCGGGCAGGCGGAGATCGAGCGCTACGAGGCCGCGTATCCGGGCCTGGTGGACGTGCTGCCGCTGGCGCCGCTCCAGGAGGGCCTGTTCTTCCACGCGGAGTGGGACGGCACCGGCAGGGACGACTACGTCGTCCAGACGTTCTTCGACCTCGAAGGTCCGCTGGACACCGCCGCGCTGCGGGCCGCCGGCCAGGCGCTGCTGGAGCGGCACGCCAACCTCCGTACGGCG
This sequence comes from Streptomyces durbertensis, assembly GCF_014156695.1. Classification (GTDB taxonomy): domain Bacteria; phylum Actinomycetota; class Actinomycetes; order Streptomycetales; family Streptomycetaceae; genus Streptomyces; species Streptomyces durbertensis. The sequence continues at coordinate 14,922 of NZ_WMLF01000012.1, forward strand.
TTCCACCAGCGCCCCGGCGGTGCGGTGCAACTGGTCCTGCCGACGGCCGGGTTGCCGTGGCGGGAGGTCGACCTGCGCGGCCTGGACGAGGCGGCGCGCGAGGCCGGCTTCCGGCGCGCGGTCGACGTCGAGCGCGAGACCCGCTTCGACCTGGGCCGGCCGCCGCTGCTGCGGCTGCTGGTGGCCCGGCTGGGCGACAACCGGCACCGGATCGCCCTCACCAACCACCACATCCTGCTGGACGGTTGGTCGATGCCGCTGCTGGTGGGCGAGCTGTTCCAGCTCTACGCCGAGCGCACGCGCGGCACCGCCGCGCCGCCGAGGCCGACGCCCTACCGCGAGTTCCTGAGCTGGGTCGCCGGGCGCGACGAGGACGCGGCCCGCCGGGCCTGGACGGAGGCGCTGCGCGGCCTGGACGGGCCGACGGTCCTGGCGCCGGCCGAGGCCGCGAACCGCACCTCGGTGCCCGAGCAGGTCATCGTCGGCATATCGCCGGAGCTGACCCGTCAGTTGACCGAGCGCTCTCGCCAACTCGGCCTCACGCTCAGCACGTTCCTCCAGGGTGCCTGGGCGCTGCTGCTCGCCGGGCTGACGGGCCGCAGGGACGTCGTCTTCGGCGGCACGGTCTCCGGGCGCCCGGCGGAGGTGCCCGGCATCGAGTCGATGATCGGCCTGTTCATCAACACCCTCCCGGTCCGGGTGGCGCTCGACCCGTCCGAGACACTGGGAGAGCTGCTGGCTCGGGTGCAGCGCCGGCAGACCGAGCTGCTGGACCACCAGCACACGGGCCTCACCGAACTCCAGCGCCTCACCGGCTACGCGCCGCTGTTCGACACCATCACGGTCTTCGAGAACTATCCGCTGGACGCGGAGGGCATGCGGGAGCCGGCGCCCGGGCTGACGCTGGGCGGAGTGGACGGTCGGGACGCCACGCACTACCCGCTGACCCTGGCCGGGCTCCCGGGCGAGGAGATACACCTGCGGCTGGGCTACCGCCCGGACGTCTTCACCGAGGCGGAGGTGCGAGAGTACGCGGCCCGGCTGGTGCGCGTGCTGCGGGCCGCCGCCGAGCGTCCCGAGACGCCGCTGGCCGAGCTGGACCTGCTCGCCGACGGCGAGCGGGAACGGCTGCTGCGCGGCTTCAACAACACCGCGTACGAACTGCCTTCGTCCGGCACGGCGGTGCACCAGGCCTTCGCGCAGCAGGTGTTGCGTACGCCCGAGGCGGTGGCGGTGCGCTGCGGCGGCCGGGACACCGGCTACCGGGAGCTCAACAATCTTGCTGACGCGCTGGCTTGCCGTCTGCTGGCGGCGGGCGTCCGCCCCGGCGACCGGGTCGCGGTGCTCCAGGACCGTTCGGTGGAGCTGGTGGCGTCGCTGCTGGCGGTGCTGAAGACAGGCGCCGCGTACGTCCCGCTGGACGACCGGTTCCCGGCTGAGCGCTCCCGGCGGGTGGTTGCCGACACCGGCGCGGTGGTGCTGCTGACGGACGCCGCGCACGCGGAGGTCGGCTTCCCGCACGACGCCCGGGTGCTGCGCGTCGACCAATCCGACCCGGCCGTCGACGGTGCCGCCCCGGCGCTGCCCGGCGTCCGTGCGGACCAGCCGGCGTACGTCATGTACACCTCGGGCTCCACCGGAGAACCGAAGGGCGTCGAGGTCACCCACGCCGACATCGTGGCCCTCGCCTACGACCGGGCCATCGCGCCGATCTCCCGGGGCCGGGTGCTGGTGCACTCGCCGCAGGCCTTCGACGCGGCCACCTTCGAGACCTGGGCCCCGCTGCTGTCCGGCGGCACGGCGGTGGTGGCGCCGGCCGGCGAGCTCGACCTGGCCGCGCTGCGGGACGTCCTCACCGAGGAGCGCGTCGACACGGCGTTCCTCACCTCGGGCCTGTTCCGGCTGCTGGTCCAGGAGTACCCGACCGCTCTGGCCGGGGTGCGGGAGGTGCTGTCCGGCGGCGACTCCGTACCGGCGGAGAGCGTCCGCCGGCTTCTGGAGCACTGCCCGGGCACCGCCTTCTCCCACGCCTACGGCCCGACCGAGACCACCGTCTTCGCCACCCTGCACCGCGTCACCTCGGCCGGGGACATCGGCCGGACGCTGCCCATCGGGCGACCGCTGGACAACATGCGCGCCTACGTGCTCGGCGCGGACCTCGCGCCCGCGCCGGTCGGCGCGCCCGGCGAGCTGTACCTGGCCGGTGCCGGTGTCTCCCACGGCTACGTGCGGCGCCCGGGGCCGACCGCCGAGCGCTTTGTGGCGGACCCGTACGGCGCCGCCGGCGGCCGGCTCTACCGCACGGGCGACCTGGTGCGGTGGACAACCGACGGCGAACTGGTCTTCGTCGGCCGCGCCGACGACCAGGTGAAGGTCCGGGGCTTCCGGATCGAGCTGGGGGAGATCGAGGCGGTGCTGGCCGCGCACCCGGCGGTCCGGCAGGTGACCGTGGTCGTGCGCGAGGACCGCGCGGGCGACAAGCGGATCGTCGCCTACCCGGTCCTCGAACCGGAAGCGTCCCCGGGCGAACTGCCCGACCTGCGGGCGGAGGCGGCGAGAGTGCTGCCGTCCTACATGGTGCCCTCGGCGGTCGTGCCGCTGGCCGAGCTGCCGGTCACCGCGATCGGCAAGGTCGACCTGCGCGCGTTGCCGGCCCCGGAGTCCGGCGGCGGCCGGGCGCCGGCCGGCGCGGTGGAGGAGGCGCTGTGCGCGCTGTTCGCCGAGGCGGTCGGGCTGCCGTCGGTCGGCGCGGACGCAGGCTTCTTCGAGATCGGCGGCAACTCCCTGCTGGCTGCCGGGCTGATGGCCCGGATACGGGAGGCGTTCGACACGGACCTCTCGGTGCGCGCGCTCTTCGAGGCGCCCACACCGGCCGCGTTGGCGGCCAGGCTCACCGGCGCGGACGGTGGCGACGCCTCGCTCGCGGTGATCTTCCCGCTGCGGTCCGGGGGCGGGCTGCCGCCGCTGTTCTGCGTGCATCCGGGAGCCGGCGTCGGCTGGCCCTACGCCGGCCTCCTGCCGGAGCTGCCGGACCGCCCGGTGTACGCGGTGCAGGCGCGCGGTCTGACCGAACCCGACGCGCTGCCCGCCACCCTCGGCGAGCTGGCCGCCGACTACGTGGAGCAGATCCGAAAGGTGCAACCGGCCGGCCCGTACCACCTGCTGGGCTGGTCGTTCGGCGGGGTCGCGGCGCACGAGATCGCGGTGCGGCTGCGGGAGGCGGGCGAGCGGGTCGAACTGCTGGCCATGATGGACGCCTATCCGCACCCCTACGCCGGCGAGTACGAGCCCGCGGCCGACGAGGAGAGCGTGCTGGAGATGATGCTCGACTTCGTCGGACAGGACCGCTCGGCGGCGGGCGAGGGCCCGCTGGACGCCGCGAAGGTGGTCGAGGTGCTGCGGCGCGGCCACAGCAGCATGGCCGACCTCGCCGAGCGGCACGTGGCGGCGATGAGCCGGGTGATGGTGAACAACATGCGCCTCGCGGCGGAGGCCCGGCCCGCCCGCTGGGAGGGCGACGTGCTGTTCTTCGCGGCCACCGCGGACCGCGGCGGCGACCTCCACGTCGAGGACTGGTTCCCCTATGTGGCGGGCGCCGTGGACGTCCGTCAGGTTGACTGCCGGCACAGCGAGATGACCAACCCCGAACCGCTGGCCGCCATCGGCCGGTTGCTCGCCGAGCGCCTGGGTGCGGGGGCGAACGAAGGAGAGCCGTCATGACCGACAAGCGCGCCGGCACACCCCGCGGCGACGGGCCGACCGCCGACGGGCGGTCCGCCCTGGACGGCGTCATCCCCGAGTGGGACCGGCGGGAGCGCCACCGGCTGCCGGTGGCGGCCGACGCGGACACGGTGATCCGCGCGGCCGAGGAGCTGACCTGGGGCGAGGTGCCGAGCTTCCGCCGCACGATGGCGACGGTGGGCATGGGGCGCGTGCGGTTCGACCGCGAGCGCCCGGTGCTGAGCATGTTCCTCGACAACGGGTTCCGCTTGCTGCACCGGTCCGAGGACCAGCTGGTGGTCGGCGGCATCGAGCGGATCTCCCGCAAGCAGCCGATCGTGATGATGGGCGAGGAACCGGCGGCCGAGTTCCGGGACTTCGCCATGCCGTCGCACATCCTCATCGCGTTCGACTTCCGGTACGCCGACGGGGTGCTGACGACGGAGACCCGGGTGCGGTGCACCGACGCGAAGGCCCGGCGGCTGTTCGGGGCGTACTGGTGTGTCATCCGGCCGGGCAGCGGCGCGATCCGCCACGTATGGCTGCGCGGCATCCGCCGACGCGTCCTGCGCGAGCAGAGCGGCCAGGGCGGGGCGGACGCGGGGCGCGGACGTTGATGGTTGGCAGCTTCAGGACACGGGAGAGGGGGCCCGTCCGGGGATTGTGACGGGGTGGGGACCGAGAATGCGACTTGGTTACCGGAGGAGACGATTCCGCGACGTTGGGGGCAGCTTCCTGACGTTTGCGGGCGGCCAATTGGACTACCTGTCAACCAGCGCGGGGAGCGGGTGGAAGTTATCCACAGGTCCGGCGGTACCGACGTTGACTGGCTTGCGGCCAGCGAACTAATGTCAGCGTCACCGCCTCGCGACGCAGCGAGTTGCCGTGCGGGGGCACACGTGGCTCCGGCCGTGGTTCAGCGCGACGCGGCCGGACTTCCACATCGTTTCCCGGGTGTCACGTCGAAATGTTGATCGCTCAATTATCGGAGAAGGTGGCAGCTTCCCACGCGCGAGCGGTATTCCGACACCGGCACTCTGGATTCTCGTTTCACATGTAGGGCTCAGGGGGAATTGTGATCAACGCAATGAGTGCTTCCGTGTGGCCGCCGCGCGACCCGGGAGGAGGCCGGCGCCACGCCCGTACCAGGGCGGGCGGCACCGAGCCGGCGGCCGGCGTGCCCGGCCCGGCGGGGATGCCCGGCGTCCCGGACGACCCGGCGGCGTCCGCGGACCGGATGGAACAGGCCCTGCTCCAGGCCCGCGAGCTGATCGACTCGACGATGTCGCTGCACCGGGACCGCCCGGCGCGGGACGCCCTGGTGATACGGGCCGACGACGCCGAGGCGGGGGCCACCGTGGCCAGACTCCTGGGCCGTGCGCGACACTCGGTCTCCGCCTCGCTGCCCGGCGACGGCGAGCAGTCTCAGGCGGTGTTCGCCGCGCTCACCGGCCGCCGCGCCGAGCCACCGGAGAAGTCCGCCGCCCCGCTCGCCGCGGGCTCCTCCCGCAGCACCGGGCGGGTGGTCGTCCCCTCCTCGCGGAGGGCGCCGCAACCGGCCGCCGGCGGCGTGGTGGTGCGCCTCCTGTGCACGCCGCGCGCGCTGAGCGCCGGCGTGCCCAGCGCCTGCGCGCTACGGGCCGCGCGCTGCGAGATCAGGGTGGTGGACAGCGAGCTGCGGGAGGCGCTGATCGTCGACGGCCGGGTGGCGCTCATCCAGTCCGGCCCCGAGCACTCCGACAGCGCGGCGATCATCAAGGACACCGCCTCCGTACGGGCGCTCGACCTGCTCTTCGCCGGTTCCTGGGCCAACGCCCGCCCGCTGGCCGAGCATCTGCGGCTCAGCGAGCGGCTGCTCCGCACCCCCTCCGCCCAGCGCGTGCTGGAACGGCTGCGCGAGGGGCACACGGACGACGTCGCCGCCCGCGAACTCCAGGTCTCGCTGCGGACGTACCGGCGGTACGTCGCCGCGGTGATGAAGGAGCTGGGTGTCAGCTCCCGGTTCCAGGCCGGGGTGCGCGCGGTCGAACTCGGGCTGCTCCCCCGCAGGGGAACGGTCACCGGCGCCGGACTGGGCGGAGTGGGGCGAGCGTGAACGAGGCCATCGTGCCGGTACCGGCGGCGGACGGCGAGCCGCCCGGCGCGCACCCGCAGCCCGAGGAGTTCGGCGACGATGTCGAGGCGGCACTGCTCGCCGCCCGGCAGCTGATCGAGGCGACGGTCGCCAAGCACCGTCACCGCAAGGTCCAGGACTCGCTCATCACGGCCGTCGGCGCGGCGCGGGAGGACGTCATGGACGCCTCGCTGCGCCTGGTGGGCGCCGCCCGCCGGACGATAGACGTCGTACTCGCCGACGCCGAGTACGTCGACGTGGTGCGGGCGGCGGGCGCGGTGCTCGTCTCCGAGAAACCCGACGTACGGGTCCGACTGCTGTGCACCCAGGCCGTGCTCGACATGGGCCTGATCCACCGCTCGCTGCTGGCGCACCCGGCCACCGAGGTGAGGGTGGCGCGGATGTCGATGCTCCAGGCCATGCTGGTCGACGACGAGGCCGCCATGGTCACCGCGCCCTCGGCGGTCGGCCGCCAGGTCTCGGTGATCAGGGCGGCGACGGTCATCAGCACGCTCGGCATGCTCTTCGAGGGGCTGTGGCGGCACGCGGTGGCGGTCGGGGAAAGGGTCGACTTCGGCGACCGGAACCGGGCCAGGACCTCCCGCCGCATCCTGGAGTGCCTCCAGGCCGGCGTCACCGACGAGGTCGCCGCCCGTGAGCTGGCGGTCTCCGTCCGCACGTACCGGCGGCACGTCGCGGAGATCATGACGCTGCTGGGCGCCAGTTCCCGCTTCCAGGCGGGAGTGCGCGCCGCCGAGCTGGGCCTGTTACCCGCAGCGTCCGGCGCCGGCCGCCGCCCGGTCGCCGCCGAGGCTCCCGGCGCGCCCGGAGCCTGACCCCGGCGCCCGCCGTCCGCCGCCCGCCACACCCCGCGGAAACCGCGCCGTCCCATCGGGGTTGGCAGCTTCCTGAAGCACGCTTGCCCGCCCCGGTCGCCGACGGCTAGACAGGCCCGGGGCGGGCCCGCCGGGCCGTCCCCGCTTGCGAGCGCGGCTACCAGGGGGAAGGTGCGGGAGAGATGAGCGCGGAGCCGATCGGTCTGGTGTTCCCCGGTCAGGGAACACAGCGCGAGGCGATGGGGGAGCCCTGGCGGGAGAGCCCGGCCTGGCCGCTTGTCGACGAGGTCTCCGAGTACTCCTCGGTGGACGTCGAGGAGCTGCTGCTGCGCACCCCGGGCGAGCGGCTGCGCCGCACCGACCTCGCCCAACTGGCCGTCTACACGGTCTCGCTGCTCGCCTGGCGGGAGGCGGAGGACGCCGGCCTGCTGGCGGGCGCGGTCGCCTGCGCCGGGCACAGCCTCGGTGAGTACACCGCCCTGACCGCCGCCGGCGTGCTGGGCCTGCGGGACGGCGTCGCGCTGGTGACGGCCAGGGGCCGGGCCATGCGGCAGGCCGCCGAGAGCCGGCCGGGCACGATGGGCGTGCTGGTCAGGGCCGGGCTGCCGGAGGCGGAGAAGCTCGTCGCCGAGGCGGCGGCCGAAGGGCACGGGCTGTGGGTGGCCAACGTCAACGGGCCCGGCCAGGTGGTCGTCTCCGGCGGTGAGGACGCCGTCGCCTTCGCCGAGCGGCGGGCGCCGGACCTCGGCGCGAAGCTGATCCGGGTGCCGGTGGGCGGCGCCTTCCACTCCCCGTTCATGGCGCCGGCCGCCGAGGAACTGCGCGCCGCCGTGGAGCGGGCCTCGTTCCGGCCCGGCCGGCTGCCGGTGGTGGCCAACGTCGACGCGAGGCCGTACGGCGGCTCCGACGACTGGCCGGAACTGGTCACGCGGCAGCTCGTCTCGCCGGTGCGGTGGGAGGAGAGCGTGCACACGCTCACCGGCCGGCTGGGCTGCCGGCGGCTGGTCGAACTGGGGCCCGGCCGCACGCTGGCCGGCCTCGTCCGCCGGATCACGCCGGACGTCCCCGTCGACTGCCACGACGCGCCCGCCGCGCTCTCCTGAACCGCCCGCAGCTCACCCCCTCTCCGAGGCCCCCTGCCTCACCCCGTTCTCGCAGCCGCCGTGTCCCGACGCTCTTTCCCCGGTTCCCGGCCGCGCCGAGGATGTCCCCCATCTGACGCGTGGAGTCCCCGACGGCACCCGGGAATTCAGCTCTTCCGTCGCCTCGGAAAGAGGGTGGCAGCTTGCTGACGAACGCCTTGCCGGGGCTTCCGGCCATCGCTTAGAAATTTCTCGGAACCACCGGGAATTGCCGATGCGGCAATCTGAGAAAGGTAAGGCGATGGCTGCCGAAACCCGTGAAGAACGCCTTGAGGTCATCAAGGAGATCGTCTGCGACATTCTTGAGATCGAGGAGGACGAGGTCACCGAGACCAGCCTCTTCAAGGAGGACCACAGCGCCGACTCGCTCCGCGCGATCGAGATTCTCGCCGCCCTCGAGAAGGAGTTCGGCTGCGTCATCAACCAGTCCGAGCTGCCCCGCATGGTGAACCTCAAGGGCGTGTACGAGGTCGTGTCGGAGTCGGCCGGCTGGTGACGGCCCGGGCCGCCCGCGGGCGGCCGGCCGGTCGGGACGGTGGACAGGGAGGGTTGGCATGTCGGCAGCGCACGGCGCTGGTTCAGCTGGTTCAACGGTGAGCGGACCGGGGGCGGGTCCGCACCGGGTGGTCCTCACCGGGCTCGGAGTGGTCTCCAGTATCGGTCTGGGCGTGAAGGAGTTCCTCCAGGGACTCCGTGAGGGCCGCAGCGGGGCGCGACCCATCTCGGTGTTCGACACCGAGGGTTTTGCCCACGCGAACGGCTGCGAGATCACGGACTTCGACCCGCACGAGTGGATACGCACACTCGACCCCGAACACCTGGGCCGGGCGACGCAGTTCTCGGTGGCCGCCGCCAGGATGGCGCTCAACGACGCCGGGCTCGACGCGGCCGCCCTGCGCGACCGCCGCGGCCTCGTCTCGGTGGGCACCACGGACGGCGAGTCCTACGACCTCGACCAGCTGGTCGCCACCGAACTCGAAGAAGGCCCCGAGCGGTTCGACCCGCTCGCGGCCAGGAGGGTGCCGGCGGCCCGCCTGTCGGTCGCCGTCGCCCAGGAGCTGGAGCTGGCCGACGTCGAGGCCGTCACCGTCCCGACCGCCTGCGCCGCCGGCAACTACGCCATCGGCTACGGCTTCGACGCCGTCCGCTCCGGCGAGGCGGAGTACGCGTTCTGCGGCGGCGCCGACGCGATGTGCCGCAAGACGTTCACCGGCTTCTACCGCCTCGGCACGATCGCCCCGGACCGCTGCCAGCCCTTCGACGTGGACCGCAAGGGCATCCTGACCGGCGAGGGCGCCGGCGTGCTCGTCCTGGAGCGGCTGGAGTCGGCGCTGGAGCGCGGCGCGCACATCTACGCCGAGGTGCTGGGTTACGGCCTCAACTGCGACGCCCACCACCAGGTGGCGCCCAACCAGGCGAGTGTCGCCCGCTGCATGGAGCTCGCGCTGGACAACGCCGGCGTCTCCCGGGAGCAGGTCGACCTGATCTCCGCGCACGGCACGGGCACCAAGGCCAACGACATCACCGAGGCCGGCGCGATCCGGCAGGTCTTCGGAGACCGCCCCCCGCGCACGGTCTCGATGAAGTCGATGCTCGGCCACAGCATGGGCGCGGCCAGCGCGCTGGCCGCCATCGGCTGCGCCCTCGCCATCGACAACCGCTTCGTCCCGCCGACGATCAACCACCAGAACACCGACCCGGATTGCGACGTCGACTGCGTCCCCAACAAGGCCGTCGAGGCCGACCTGCGGGTCGTCCAGAACAACGGCCTCGCCTTCGGGGGGAACAACGCCGCCGTCCTGCTGGGGCTCTACGAGCCCGAACGTGCCCCCGAGGAGGAAGCATGACAAGCCGTCCCATCACCGGGATGGGCGTGGTCACCAGCGTCGGGCGGGGCGTGCGACCGCTGTTCGACGCCCTGTGCGAGGGCCGGACCGGGCGCGCGGAGCTGCGTGGCTTCGACCGCACCCGGTTCCGCGCCCAGCACGCCTACGAGGTGGACGACCGCCCCGCCGAGGGGGTTGACGTGCCCGCCCGCGCCACCGCGCTGCTCGTCGACGCCATCGGCCAGGCCGCCGCCGACGCGGGCCTCGGCGACGACCTGAGCGGCGTTCCCGTCCTCATCGGCACCGGCCTGCGCGAGCTGCGCTCGATGGAGCTGTGGTGGCGGGAGGGCGGCGAGTTCCGCGACGTCGGGCTGCACTTCGGCACAGCGTTGCGGGAGCGGTTCAACGCCGACGTGACCCACACCTTCTCCAACGCCTGCTCCGCGTCGCTCTACGCCCTCGCGCTCGGCTGCGATCTGCTGGCCCAGGAGAGCGGGAACGCCCCCGATGCCGTGGTGGTCGCCGGCGTCGACGTCCTCACCGAGAGCATGTACGGCCTGCTGGAGCGGGTCCACCCGACACCGCCGGACCGGGTCCGGCCGTTCGACCGGGACCGCACCGGCGTGCTGATGGGCGACGGCGCCGCCGCCGTCGTGCTGCACCGCGAGGCGGGCGACCGCCGTGTCCACGCCACGCTGCGCGGTGTCGCGGTGAACTGCGACGCGTACCACGTCACCGCGCCCTCCCCGGAGGGCATCGCCAAGGCGATGCGGCAGGCGTACGAGCTCGCCGGCGTCAAGCCCGCCGACATCGACCTGGTCATGCTGCACGGCACGGGCACGCTGCTCAACGACGAGGCGGAGGCCGTCGCCATGGCCGACGCCCTCGGTGAGAACGCCGGCGGCCCGCTGATGACGGCCATCAAGTCGATGACCGGCCACACCTCGGGAGCCTCCGGAATGGTCGGGCTCACCATGGGCGTCACCTCGCTGGCCGACGGCCGGGTGCCGCCGACGGTCGGCCTGGACAACCCGGTCGACGAGGCGGCCGAGTTCCGACTGGTCACCGGCGAGGCGGCCGAAGCCCGCATGACCACGGCCCAGTTGAACGCGTTCGGTTTCGGCGGCATCAACGCCGTCGCGATAGTGGAGGCGGCGGCATGAGCGTCGACGTCGTGGTGAGCGGGCTGGCCGTACTCGTGCCGGGAGCCGACTCCGCCAAGGCCCTGGCCGCCGGCCCGCCCGAGGGCGCCGAGCCCGTCGAGCCGGCCGCGCTGGTGGGCCGCAAGGGACTGCGCTACAAGGACCGCGCCACCCAGCTCGGTTACTGCCTCACGGCCGCCGCCCTGCGCGACGCGGAGCTGCTGGACGAGGAGGACACCGCGATCGGCGGCGACGCCGTCGGCGTGGTCGTCAGCTCCAACTACGGCAACCTCGACACGGTCGCCCGCGCCCTGGACACCCTGCGGGAGGGCACGGTCAGCGCGACCAGCCCGATGGACCTGCCCAACGCGTCGAGCAACGTCGTCGCCTCCTCCGCCGCCATCCGGTACGGCCTGCGCGGCCCCAACCTGATGGTGTGCAACGGCGCCACCTCCGGGCTGGACGCCGTGCACTGGGCGCTCACCCTGATATCCGCCGGGCGGGTGCCCCGGGTGCTGGTGATCGGCGTCGAGCCGGACAACAACGTCGTCCGCCGGCTGCTGGAGCCCGACGGCGTCACCCGCGCCGTCGACGGCGGCGCCGCGCTGCTGCTGGAGAGCGCGGACGCGGCCCGGGCGCGCGGGGTCCGGACCCGAGCCCGGCTCGGCGACTACGTCCGAACCGCCGGCCTGCGGCCGCTGGTCGAGCGGCTGGCCGCCGGCGGCGCCCCCGCCCCGGTCCGCTGGCAGCTCCCGGAGGGTGCCTCCGCGCCGGCCGCCGAGCTGCTGCCGGGCGCGGCGCGCGCCGCGCTGCCGCAGCACCTGGGCCGGGCGTCCGGCGCGCTGGGAGTCCTCCAGGTCGCCGCCGCGATCGGCTGGTACGAGGACGGCGGCAGCGGGCCCGTCTGGGCCGTCTGCGGCACGGACGCCGACGACGCCTGCGCCGGCCTGACGCTGCGGGAGCCGGAGAACACCTGATGTCCCCAACGGAGTCGACGGTCACCCTCCGGCGCGCCGCCGCCCCGGACGCCCCGCGGATGATGCTGCTGCACGGGCTCGCCGAGAACGAGAGCGTGTGGGACGCCTGCCTGCCGGCGCTGCCCGCAAGCCACGAGATCTGGTCCGCGAGCCTGCCGTGGAGCGCCGAGGGGGTCACCGACTGGGGCGCGGACGTCGACCTCACCGAGCGGCTGCGGGAGGCCCTCGAAGCGGCCCCCGGCGCGGTGGACGTCGTCGTCGCGCACTCCATGTCGGCGAACGTGCTGCTCGACCTGCTCGACCGCGACGGCCGGGCGGGCGGCGGCCTTCTGGCCCGGTACGGCATACGGGCCCTGGTCCTGGTGTCGCCGTTCTACCGGCGCTCGGCCGAGGAGTTCGACTGGCGGACCATCAGCTACTACCTGAACGACTTCCACCTGATCATGGAGGAAGGGCTGCGGGTCCACTCCGGTGGCCGGCTGCCCGCCGACCTCCAGGCCGCCATGGCCGAGCGCGTCCGGGACCGCGTGGGCCCCTACGGCTGGCTGCGGTTCTTCGAACTGTACCTGCGCACACCGCTGTTGCGGACGTCCGCGATCACCACCCGGGCCCTGGTGCTGGGCGGTGAGCACGACTTCGCGGCGCCGCCCGGCGAGGCCAGAACGCTGGCCGCCGCCCTGCCGGACGCCGACGTCCACGTCCTCACCGGCTGCGGGCACTTCCCGATGATCGAGGCGGCGGAGCGCTTCGCCTCCCGCGTCACCTCCTTCGTCGACTCCCTCAGCCGCCCCGCCCCGACCGGCGGCCCCGCCCCGTCCGGCCCGGGAACCTCCGGACCAGCCAGCACACCCGAACCACACGAACCACTCGGGACGGGCCCCGCACCACGCGGAGCCGTCCCCGTCACCGCACTGGAGCATCGCCGATGACCGCAGCAAGCACCGTCGTCACCGAGGCCGCCGTCAAGGCGCTCCTCAACGAACAGACCACCGTCCAGGTCCGGCCCCGCTACGAGGGCTCCAACATCTGCACCTGGATCGGCTTCAAGCACGTCAACTACATGGTCGAGGAAGCCGTGCTCGACCACTTCCGCCAGGTCGGCATGCCGGCCCGCGCCCTCTACGAGGAGCACGGCCTGGGCCTGGACATCGTCGCCCTGGACACCCGCATCCTGCACGCCTTCCACATGGACGACCTCGCCGAGGCCGTCGTCGAGCCGGCCGCCAAGACCGGCAAGCCCGGAAAGGCCGGCAGGGCCGGCAAGGACGACGACCGCACCCTCGGTCTCCGCGTCACGATCAACGTCGAGCGGGACGGCGTGGTCCACAAGGCCGTCACCGCCAAGGTCAGGGTCTCGCTGCGGATCGACACCTACCTCGACTCCGCCGGCGAGGTTCCGGCCGAGCTGGCGCCCTTCGTGGTCGGCCGCCTCGGTGAGCAGCGGGAGGCCGAGCCCCGCGTCCCGTTCGACAGCGAGGACGGCATCCTCGACCAGCTCCTGGAAGGCAAGAACGCCTACGGCTGGACGTGGCACATCCCCTACCCCTACTGCCACTTCACCGAGCGCCTGCAGATGTCCGGCTACCTGCGGCTGATGGAGGAGGGCAAGGACCGCTTTGTCGCCGACCGGGGCATCTCCATCAAGACGCTGCTCGACGACCGCCGTTGGATCCCGGTGGTGCCGCGCTCGGAGATCACCGTTCTCGACGAGGCGATGATGGAGGAGGACCTCTACATCACCTACGAGGTCGAGGAGGTCTTCAAGGACTTCACCTACACCTCCCGGATGAACTTCTACGTCATCCGCGACGGCGAGCTGCTGCGCACCGCCACCGGCACGATCGTGCACGGCTACGCGGTGATCAGGAACCGCCGCGACTGGAGCCTGGAGAACTTCGACCAGCGCGTGCTGGACGCCGTCAGGGGCGACGGCGTCAAGGGCGCGGCGCCGAGGCACTGGTGAACCCCGCCCCGGGGGCGGACGGCGGCGCCGCCGCGCCGGCGGACGACCGGCCGCCGCAGGTCGTGCTCATCGAGAGCCAGGGCTGGTGCGCCCCGGTGGACGCCGGCCTGCGCCGCGACGCGGTGGCGCAGGCCCGGGCCGGCCGCGCGGTGCTGATGTACCTGATCGAGGACGCCAGCGTGCTGGCCCGCCCCGAGTCGGACACCGCGCTCGACGAGCTCCAGCGGGCGGGCGGCCGGCTGCTCGTCGACCGCTTCTCCCTGGAGCAGCGCGGGTTGGCCGGCATACCGCTGCGCCCCGGGGCGCGGATCGCCGACATGGACGAGCTGGCCGAGCTTGTCGTGCGGCCCGACGTACAGGTGGTGTGGCACTGACATGGCGAGGAAGATCCCGCACAGCGACGTGCTGGTGACCCTCATGGGCGCACCGCACGAGTCGGACCGCACGACCAGCGCGCTCCGCCTGGTCCAGGCGCTGCTGGAGCGCGGCAATTCGGTGGCGGTGTGGACGTGCGGCTACGCCACGCTGCTCACGCAGCGCTCCCTCGGCACGGAGAAGCCGCGCAACCTGGCCGACTGGAACACCGCCTACCCGTCCACCACCGGGCTCGTCCAGGACCTGCTCGACACGTTCCCCGAGCGGCTGCGCTGGTACGGCTGCCGCTTCTGCAGCGACGACCGGGGCGCGGACGACCACCTGCCGGCCGTGGTGCTCCGCCCGCCGGCCGGCTACGCGGCGAACGTCGCCGCCGCCGACCGCACGCTGATGGTGGGGGTCATCTGATGGCACACGCCCTGGCCCTGGTGGAGAAGGCCTACCGGGGAGCGCTGGAGAAGCAGTTCTTCGACTCGCTCTACCTCGCCACCGAACTGCACCGGCAGCTCGGCGGGCTGGACATCCTGCTGCGCGGCCGCGCGGTCACCTACGGCATCGAGGCGCCGCCCGTGCCCGCGCTGCGGATGGGCGGCCGGACGCTGGACACGCTCAGCGACCCCCGGCGCGACCTGCGCGCGCTGATCGAGGCGGGCGTGGGCGTCTGGGCCGAGCGCGACGCCCTCGCCGCCCACGGCCTCCACGAGGCCGCCCTCGCCCCCGACGAGACCGCCCCGGCCATGGACGGCGACAAGCCGCCCGCCGGAGTGCCCGTGCGGCTGCTGGACGGCGTACGGACCGTCGCCGACGGCGAGATGGCCGCCCGCTGGCCCGAGTACCGAATGGTCTTCTACCTGTGAACGGAAGGGAAACGTGGCGCCCATGAGCACCACCACAACGGCCCCGGCCACGGCCGCCGCCCCCCGGGGCGCCGCCGGCCACCCGGTCATCACCGCCTGGTCCGCCGTGTCGCCGTTCGGCATCGGTCGCGACGACTTCCGCGCCGGGCTGCGGGAGCGCCGCCGTACGGCCGGCCGCCCCGAGCCGGTCGCCGGCACCGGCGCCGCCGGCCCGGCCGACGAAGCCTGTACCGTGCCGTCGTTCGACGTGCGCGCGGTCCTCGGCCGGAAGGGCACCCGCTCGATGGACAGGGTGACCGGCCTCGCCGTCACCACCGTCGGCGCCCTGCTCGACGACACCGAGCGCAACCGTGCCGTCGGCACCGGCGAAGGTGCCGCCCTCGCGCTCGGCACGACCACCGGCAGCGCGCAGAGCATGATGGACTTCACCCGGGACTCCCTCACCGGCGAGCAGCCGTTCTTCGTCGACCCGGCGCGCTTCCCGAACACGGTGATGAACTGCGCCGCAGGCCAGAGCGCCATCTGGTACCAGCTCCAGGGCCCCAACACCACGATCGCCGGCGGCCGTACGGCCGGCCTGCACGCGCTGAACTACTCACGCCGGCTGCTGGCGGCCGGCCGCGCGCAGACGGTGCTGTGCGGTGCCGCCGAGGAGTACTCGACGGCCAGGGCGTGGCTGGAGCACCACTCGGGCGCCGGCGTCGCCGCCGGCGGCGCACCCCTCGGTGAGGGCTGCGCGATGCTGCTGGTCGAGCCGCAGGCCGCGCCGGGCGCCGAGGCCGGGCAGCCGGTGCTCGCCGACGTGCTGGCCGTGGAGCTGGGCGTGGTGATCCGCGACGACGTACGGGCCGCGCTCTCGGCCTGCCTGGAGCGGGCGTTCCGCCGGGCGGGCGTGGGCGCGGAGCAGGTGGCGGTGGTCGCCCGCTGCGGCGCGCCGGGCGCCGAGGGCGCCGGAGAGTCCGCCGCCGTCGCCGCGCTGCTCGATGCCGTCCCCGCCACGGACCTCGACCTGATCGAGCTGGTCGGCGACACCGGCGCCGCGTCCGCCGGCCTCCAGGTCGCCGGCCTGCTGGCCTGGGCTGAGGACAACCCGTCCGAGGGCAACCCGCGCGAGGACGGCCGCATCGGCCTGGTGACCAGCGTCGACCGCAGCGGCGGCGTCGGC
>NZ_WMLF01000120.1 GCF_014156695.1 Streptomyces durbertensis
CGGTGGGGCCGGCGCGCCCGTTTCAGCTCGCGACGCGGGCCGCGACCCGGCTCGCGGTCCAGCCCGCGGCCCGTCCCCCGACGGGGGCGTGCGCCGGCGCTACCTGCCCTGGCGCTTTGCTGTCGCCTTCTGCGTCTTGCCGCGCACCTTGGCGGTGGCCGCGTGCATGTCGCGCATCGTCTGCGCGGCGCGCTGCTCGGTTGCGGTGTTCTTCTGGCGCTGCTGCTCGGCGAACCTGTTGTGTTCCCGGTGGTGTTTGGACACGTCTCCTCCTCGGACCCGCGGCCGTGTACGGCGTTCCACCACTCTCCCGCGCCCGGCGCAGTCCGGCATCCCGAAAGAGTGATCGCCCGATCGGGTGAGGCCGCCGGGCGGTCGCGAGGGGAACACGGAGGGCCTGGGGGAGCGTCCGCCGGAGCCGGGGCACACTCGAACATCCGGGTGCGGCGCCGTACGATCCGGCCATGTCCAGAAACGGTCAGTGGTACCCGCCCGAGTGGCCGGACCGCATCAGGGCGCACACGCGTGGCGAACTCACGCCGGTGGCGCCACGCCGGGCCGCCACCGTGATGCTGCTCCGCGACGAACCGCCGCCCGGGCCGCCCACCGGCGACACGCGGCCCGCGGCCGCCGTCACCGGCCCGGCCGTGTACCTGCTGCGGCGGCGCACCTCGATGGCGTTCGCCGGCGGCGCCTACGCCTACCCCGGCGGCGGCGTCGACCCGCGGGACGAGGCACGGGACGACGGGGGCATCGCCTGGGCGGGCCCGTCGACGGACGAGTGGGCCGAGCGTCTCGGCGTACCGGCGGCGGAGGCGCAGGCCATCGTGTGCGCCGCCGTCCGGGAGACGTTCGAGGAGGCCGGCGTGCTGCTCGCGGGGCCGGACGCCGCCTCGGTCGTCGCCGACCCGACAGGAGCCGACTGGGAGGACGACCGCCGCGCCCTGGTGGCCAGGGAGCTCTCCTTCGCCGACTTCCTCGCCCACCGGAAGCTGGTGCTGCGCAGCGATCTGCTGAGCGCGTGGGCCCGGTGGATCACCCCGGAGTTCGAGGAGCGCCGCTACGACACCTGGTTCTTCGTCGCCGCGCTGCCGGCGGGGCAGCGCACCCGCGACGTCTCCACGGAGTCCGACCGGACCGTGTGGGCGACACCGGCCGACGCGGCGGCCGGCTACGACCGCGGCGAGTTCCTGATGATGCCGCCGACCATCGCCACTCTGCGGGAGCTGGCGGAGCTCAGCGGGCGGGGCGCCGCGGACGTGCTGGCCGCGGCCGAGGGGCGAGACCTCACCCCGATCCTCGCCTCCGCCCGCATGGACGGCGACGAGATCGTCCTCAGCTGGCCGGGCCACCACGAGTTCGAGAAGAGGATCAGCACCGTATGAGCACCGCAGCAGCGCCGGGCCGGCCTCGTGCCCCGCTTCCCGACGGTCCGGCCACCGAGCGGGCCGTGTGCGTACGGGCCGCGAACCCGTCACCGATGACGCTCGACGGCACGAACACCTGGGTCGTCGCCGAGCCCGGCTCGGACGCGGCCGTGGTGATCGACCCGGGCCCGTTGGACGAGGAGCACCTGCGCGCGGTCGTGCGGACCGTGGAGGAGGCGGGCCGCCGGGTCGCCCTGACCCTCCTCACCCACGGCCACGGCGACCACTCCGACGGCATCGCGCGCTTCGCGGAGCTGACGGGCGCGCCGGTACGTGCCGTCGACCCGGCGTACCGGGTGGGTGGCGAGGGACTCGCGGCCGGCGACGTGATCACCACCGGCGGCCTGGAACTGCGGGTACTGGCCACGCCGGGCCACACCCACGACTCGGTGTGCCTCCACCTGCCGGCCGACCGCGCGCTCTTCACCGGGGACACGGTGCTGGGCCGCGGCACCACCGTCGTCGCGCACCCGGACGGGCGGCTCGGCGACTACCTGGACTCGCTGCGGGCGCTGCGCTCGCTCGTCGCCGACCGAGGTGTGCGGACGGTGCTCCCGGGGCACGGCCCGGTGCTGGACGACGCGCTCGGCGCCGTCGACTACTACCTGGTGCACCGCGCGAACCGGTTGGCGCAGGTGGAGACCGCCGTGGAGAACGGGCACCGGTCGCCGGCGGAGGTCGTGGCGCACGTGTACGCGGAGGTCGACCGGTCGCTGTGGCCGGCCGCCGAGATGTCCGTCCGCGCGCAGCTGGACTACCTGCGGGAGCACGGTCTGATCTGACCGTCCGCACTCTGGGCGTCGCGGGCCGGGCCCCCTCCCCGACCGGCGCCGGTCGGGGAGGAAACCACGGATCAGGGGTTGTGCGCGGGAAGGGGAAGGCTGGTCAGCGGCTGCGCTTGGCCAGTCGCTCCACGTCCAGCAGGATGACCGCTCGCGCCTCCAGGCGCAGCCAGCCGCGGCCGGCGAAGTCGGCGAGGGCCTTGTTGACCGTCTCGCGGGAGGCGCCGACGAGCTGGGCCAGCTCCTCCTGCGTGAGGTCGTGCACCACGTGGATGCCTTCCTCGGACTGCACGCCGAAACGCCGGGAGAGGTCCAGCAGCGCCTTGGCGACCCGGCCCGGCACGTCGGAGAAGACGAGGTCGGACATCGAGTCGTTGGTGCGGCGCAGCCGCCTGGCGATGGCGCGGAGCAGCGCCATGGCGACCTCGGGCCGCGCGTTGAGCCAGGGCTGGAGATCGCCGTGGCCCAGACCGAGCAGCTTGACCTCGGTGAGCGCGCTGGCGGTGGCGGTGCGCGGGCCCGGGTCGAAGAGGGACAGTTCGCCGATCAGCTCGCCGGGACCCAGGACGGCGAGCATGTTCTCGCGGCCGTCGGGGGAGGTCCGGTGGAGCTTCACCTTGCCTTCGGTGACCACGTAGAGGCGGTCGCCGGGGTCGCCTTCGTGGAACAGGGCCTCGCCACGGGCCAGCGTCGTCTCGGACATGGAGGCACGCAGCTCAGCCGCCTGCTCTTCATCGAGCGCCGCGAACAGGGGGGCGCGCCGCAGAACGTCGTCCACGAGTTCTCTCCTTGTCGACCTGCCCATGGGAGGGGATCCGAAGGTTCCGCCCCATGATGCCGGACGTCGAAACAGTGCGATCAGTCACAAGTTTGACCTACGCGGCGCCGGGAGCGTACGGCAGGGGGCCGATTGGGCTGCCAATCCGCGAGGAGCCGGGCGAATGTCGGCGTGTCCCCTTAGGCTGGCCGGGTGGCCGAATTCGCCGGTGTTCCCCGGTGAGAGCGCAGTGAAAGGGGGCCGGACGGGTGGTGTCATCGCAGGGTTCCGCTCTGGGCGAACAGGTGTCCGCGCGGGCGGCGCGTCCGCCGGAGAGCGGGCCGGCGGCGGCCGAGGCGGTCGACCCCTCCCCCGCGAAGCCCGCCAGGAAGTCCGCCACCAAGGCCGCCACCAAGGCCGCCACCAGCAGGAAGACGCCCACCGCCGGGAAGTCGGCGGCCGGGAAGACCGAGGTCCGGAAGCCCGCGTCCGGGAAGTCCGAGACCGGCAAGCCCGCCGGCAAGGCCGCGGTCAAGCCCGCCGGGCGCGGCGCCGAGTCGCGGCTCGCCATGGTCCGTCGCGCCCGTCGTATCAACCGTGAGCTGGCCGACGTCTACTACTACGCCCACCCCGAGCTGGACTTCGAGAACCCGTTCCAGCTGCTCGTGGCCACCGTGCTGTCGGCGCAGACGACCGACCTGCGGGTCAACCAGACGACACCCGCCCTCTTCGCGGCCTACCCGACGCCCGAGGACATGGCCGCCGCGCCCCCGGAGGAGCTGGAGGAGCTGATCCGCCCGACCGGCTTCTTCCGGAACAAGACGAAGTCCCTGATAGGGCTGTCCACCGCGCTGCGGGACCGGTTCGACGGCGAGGTGCCCGGCCGGCTGGAGGACCTGGTCAGTCTGCCCGGAGTGGGCAGGAAGACGGCTTTTGTCGTGCTCGGCAACGCCTTCGGCGTGCCGGGGCTGACGGTCGACACCCACTTCGGCCGGCTGGTCCGGCGCTGGGGTCTGACCGAGCAGGAGGACCCGGACCGGGTGGAGGCGGAGATCGCCGAGATCATCCCGAAGCGGGAGTGGACGATGTTCTCGCACCGGACGATCTTCCACGGCCGCCGGATGTGCCATGCCCGCAAGCCGGCCTGCGGGGTGTGCCCGATCGCGCCGCTGTGCCCGTCGTACGGCGTCGGCGAGACGGACGAGGAGAAGGCGCGGAAGCTCCTCAAGTACGAGATGGGCGGTCAGCCGGGTCAGCGGCTGAAGCCGCCGCCGGACTATCCGGGGCCGGCGGCGCCACCCCTGGCCGGCCGGTGAGCGGCGGGCGCGGCGGTCCGGCCGGCTCCGCGCAGCGGCGGGCCGTGCCGGTGAGCGACGAGGGGCTGCCGGGTTGGCTGGCGCCGGTCGCGGAGGCCGCGGGCCGGCTGCGACCGGAGCAGTTGACGCGTTTCCTGCCGCCGTCGCGGGGCGGCCGGCAGTCGGCGGTGCTGGTGCTGTTCGGGGACGCGGCGGCCCAGCCCGCGGGCCGGGTGCCGGGCGGGGAGACGCCGCCGGACCCGTACCTGCTGCTGATGGAACGGTCTTCGACGCTGCGGTCGCACGCAGGTCAGCCGTCCTTCCCCGGTGGCGCGCTGGATGCCGAGGACGGCGATCCGGAGGGCGACGGCCCGCTGCGTGCGGCGCTGCGCGAGGCGGAGGAGGAGACGGGTCTCGACCCGTCCGGGGTGCGGGTGTTCGGAGTGCTGCCGAAGCTGTACATCCCGGTGAGCGGCTTTGTGGTGACGCCGGTGCTCGGCTGGTGGCACGAGCCCACGCCGGTGGCGGCCGTGGACAGCGGCGAGACGGCCCGCGTGTTCACCGTCCCCGTGGCGGAGCTGACCGATCCGGTGAACCGCGGCACGGCCGTCCACCCGAGCGGCTACCGCGGCCCGTGCTTCCTGGTCGACGGCGCCCTGGTGTGGGGGTTCACCGCCGGGGTGATCGACCGCATCCTGCACCACGCGGGGTGGGAGCGCCCGTGGGACCGGGAGCGCACGATGCCACTGGAGTGGCACAGCTGACCGACTGCCGGCAGGCGGCGCGCGCCGGTTGAGGCGCGCGCCGAGTGAGCGACCTCCTCCCGAGGTGAGGAGCGCCCCATCGGGCGAGAGCGAAGAGGCGAGGCTGACGCGGTGAACGTGCTGGACGTCCTGCTGGTGCTTGCGGCCGTGTGGTTCGCGGTGATCGGGTACCGGCAGGGCTTTATCGTCGGCGTGCTGTCGGTGGTGGGCTTCCTCGGGGGCGGTCTGGTGGCGGTGTTGCTGCTGCCCCCGCTGTGGCGCGAGTTGGGCGGTGACGTGTCGCCGGGCACGTTGGGCGCGGTGGCCGCCGTGGTGCTGGTGATCGTCTTCGCGTCCGTGGGGCAGGCGCTGACCACCCAGGTGGGCAACCGGCTGCGGGTGTACGTCACCTGGTCGCCGGCCCGCGCGGTCGATGCGACGGGCGGTGCCCTGGTCAACGTGCTGGCGATGCTGCTGGTGGCCTGGCTGATCGGTTCCGCGCTGGCCACCACCTCGCTGCCGACGGTCGGCCGCGAGGTTCGCAACTCCTCCGTCCTGCACGGGGTTTCGCGGGCGCTGCCGGCGCACGCCGACACGTGGTTCACCGGTTTCTCGTCCGTGCTCGCGCAGAACGGCTTCCCGCAGGTCTTCTCGCCCTTCGCCAACGAGCCGATCACCTCGGTCCCGGAGCCGGACCCGAGGCTGGCGGGAAGCGAGATGGTGGCCGTGGCACGGCGCTCGATCGTCAAGGTCACGGGCACCGCGACGAGTTGCGGCAAGTCACTCGAGGGGTCGGGTTTTGTCTTCGCCGACGGCCGGGTGATGACCAACGCGCACGTCGTGGGCGGCGTCCGGGAGCCGACCGTGCAGGTGGGCGGAGTCGGGCGGCTGTACGACGCGGAGGTCGTCCTCTACGACTGGGAGCGGGACGTGGCGGTGCTCGACGTGCCCGGCCTGGACGCGCCGGCCCTCGAGTTCGAGGAGGGCGCCGCCACCACGGGCGACGACGCCGTCATCGCCGGCTTCCCGGAGAACGGCGGCTTCGACGCCCGGTCCGCCCGGGTCCGTGGCCGGGTCCAGGCGAAGGGCCCCGACATCTACCACCGCGGCTCGGTCCGCCGCGACGTCTACTCCCTCTTCACGACCGTGCGGCAGGGCAACTCCGGTGGCCCGCTGCTCACGCCGGACGGCAAGGTGTACGGCGTCGTGTTCGCCAAGTCGCTGGAGGACCCGCAGACGGGCTACGCCCTGACGTACGACGAGGTGCGGGAGACCGTGACCCGCGGCCGTGCCGCACTGAAGCCCGTCAACAGCCAGGGCTGCGCCCTCTGACGAGGCCCGGCTCGGAACCGGCGCCGGGCTCGGGCCTCGTCGGGGTGTCAGCCCCGGGTGTGTCGTAGCCGGGCGCCCATCCAGCGGGCGCGGCGGCGGAGGATGCGGGGGATTCCCAGCCTCGGGTCGCGGGTGGCGTGAGCGGTGTGTGCCGCGACGAGCCTCGGCCGGGCGCCGCCTCTACCGGACTGGCCGGGGTCGGAGGTGCCGTTGCTGTCCCGGACGGTGCCTTCCCGGGAGCCACGAGAGGTGTCACGGAAGTCGTGAGTCCAGCCCATACCTCGGACTCTGCCCGGGAGAGGGGGCCGGTAATCGCGTTCCGCTCACTCTGTCGGCCTATGCGCCGGGCATGTGTTCCCACCTGGCACTTGGTCACATCTTCACAGCGGTATGCGATTCGGGGCAAACTCCGCGCGCGAGGCGGCGTGGCGCCTCAGCGGTCCGGCTCGGTGTCCCCGAGCCAGTCGACCAGTTCGGTGTTGAACGCCTCGGGGTCCTCCTCGTGAGGGAAGTGGCCCAGGCCGTCGAAGAGCCGCCAGCGGTAGGGCGCCTCCACGTACTCGGCCGAGCCGGCGGCGCTGCGCACCCGGGTCACGGGGTCGAGCGAGCCGTGCAGGTGCAGCGTCGGCACTCTGACCGGGCGCCTCATCCGGCGGTAGAACTGGACGCCGTCCGGGCGGGCGAGCGAGCGGACGAGCCAGCGGTACGGCTCGACGGAGCAGTGCGCGGTGGAGGGTACGCACATGGCGCGCCGGTAGGTCTCCAGCTCGTGCTCGCCGTACGCGTCGGGGTTCGGCCCCGCCCACTCGGTGATCAACCGCGCGACGAGGGCGCCGTCGTCGGCGGTCAGCTGCCGTTCCGGCAGCCAGGGCCGCTGGAAGCCCCAGATGTGGGAGCCGGCCGCGGTCTGACGGGGGTCGCGGAGCATCGCCGAGCGCCACCGCCTCGGGTGGGGCATCGCGGACACCACCAGGCGGCGGATGAGTTTGGGGCGCATGACGGCGGCGGTCCACGCGAGGTAGCCGCCGAGGCCGTGCCCGACCAGCGCGGCGTCCGGTTCGCCGAGCGAGCGGATCACGCCCGTCACGTCGAGGGCGAGGTTCGCCGGGTCGTAGCCGCGGGGCGTCCGGTCGCTGCCGCCGACTCCGCGCAGGTCCATGGCGACGGCCCGGTAGCCGGCCTCGGCGAGCGCGGGCAGCTGGTGCCGCCACGCCCACCAGAACTGGGGGAAGCCGTGCACGAGCATCACCAGCGGCCCCTCGCCCATCTCGGCGATGTGGAAGCGGGCCCCGTTGGCCGCCACGTCTCGGTGGCTCCAGGGTCCGTCGAGGGCGGTGGCGGAGGGCACGGCAGTCATACGGGGCAGTCTGTCACTGTTCGACGCGGGCGGGCGCAGGCCGTCCGTCGGCCGGCCCGCCGTCGGACGCCGCGCGGGGGTGCGGCTTGACGTTGGACAGCACGGCGGCCGACTCCTTCGCGGACGCGATCGTCCGCTGCGGCGCCTGCATCTTCTGGATCAGACTCTTGGCGAGCCAGGCGCACACCGCGGCGAAGAGCAGCATGATGCCACCGGTGATCAGGAAGGCGATCGCCAACGGAACCTTCCACCAGGCGTGCAGCCAGTAGGCCAGCGCGAAGCTGAACACCGGCAGCGAGAACAGCGCCAGCACCCCGCCGACCACAAGTGCCGTGACGCCGGCCAGCCCGCGTACGGCGGACTGCTTGACCTCCGCCTTGGCCAGCGCGAACTCCGCGCGGAACAGCGTCGAGAGGTCGCTCGTCGCCCTGGACACCAGCTCACCCAGGCTCGCCCGGTCCTGGTCGGCTGTGCTCATCGCTCACTCCTGTCTCAGGCACGCCAATGGTTCTACCCAGCCGTCACATCATGCCGGACGGTTCGTCGGTACGCGCCGCTGGTAGCCCCTTCGGCACGCCGCGCCGCAACGTGAGGACACAGCACGCGGGGCGGCCGGCTACGGCAGCCGGCCGCCCCGCGTGCCCGTCCCGGGGTTCCGCGCGTCAGTCCTCGCCGCCCGCGGTCGGGAGCTTCTGCTGGATGAGCGCCATGACGGACGAGTCGGTGAGCGTGGTCACGTCGCCCAGCTCGCGGTTCTCCGCCACGTCCCGCAGGAGGCGGCGCATGATCTTGCCCGAGCGGGTCTTCGGCAGCTCGGCCACCGGCAGGATCCGCTTCGGCTTCGCGATCGGCCCCAACTGCTTGGCGACGTGCGCCCGCAGCTCGTCGACCAGGCCGCCCTCCTCCAACTCCTCGGCGGCGGCGCCCCGCAGGATGACAAACGCGCAGATCGCCTGCGTCGTCTGGGGGTCGGCCGCGCCGACCACGGCGGCCTCGGCCACCGCCGGGTGGGCCACCAGCGCGGACTCCACCTCGGTGGTGGAGATGTTGTGGCCGGAAACCAGCATCACGTCGTCGACGCGGCCGAGCAGCCAGATGTCGCCGTCGTCGTCCTTCTTGGCGCCGTCGCCGGCGAAGTAGCGGTTCTCGAACCGCGACCAGTAGGTGTCCAGGTAGCGCTGGTCGTCGCCCCAGATGGTGCGCAGCATGGACGGCCACGGCTCGGTCAGCACCAGGTACCCGCCGGCGCCGTCGGGCACCTCGCGGGCCTCGTCGTCGACGACGGTCGCGCTGATGCCGGGCAGCGGGACCTGGGCGGAGCCCGGCTTGGTCGCCGTGACGCCCGGCAGCGGGCTGATCATGATGCCGCCGGTCTCGGTCTGCCACCAGGTGTCGACGACCGGGGTCCGCCCCGCGCCGATGTGCTCCCGGTACCAGATCCACGCCTCGGGGTTGATCGGCTCGCCCACCGAGCCGAGCAGCCGCAGCGAGGAGAGGTCGAACTTGGCGGGGATGTCGTCGCCCCACTTCATCGCGGCGCGGATCGCGGTCGGCGCGGTGTAGAAGAGGGTGACCTTGTACTTCTCCACGACCTCCCACCAGCGGCCCTTGTGCGGCGAGTCGGGCGTGCCCTCGTAGAGCACCTGGGTGGCGCCGTTGGAGAGCGGTCCGTACACGATGTAGGAGTGGCCGGTCACCCAGCCGACGTCGGCCGTGCACCAGAACACGTCGGTCTCGGGCTTGAGGTCGAACACCGCGTGGTGGGTGTAGGACACCTGGGTGAGGTAGCCGCCCGAGGTGTGCAGGATGCCCTTCGGTTTACCCGTCGTTCCCGAGGTGTAGAGGATGAACAGCGGGTGCTCGGCCTCGAACGCCTCGGGGGTGTGCTCCTCGGACTGCCGGTCGACGACGTCGTGCCACCACAGGTCGCGCCCCTCGGTCCAGTCGACGTCCTGGCCGGTGCGGCGCACGACGAGCACGTTGCGGACGTTCTCGGTGCCGGGGCGCGACAGCGCCTCGTCGACGGCGGGCTTGAGCGCGCTCGCGCCGCCCTTGCGGTAGCCGCCGTCGGCGGTGATGACCACCCGGGCGTCGGCGTCCTGCACGCGGGTGGCGAGCGCGTCGGCGGAGAAGCCGCCGAAGACGACCGAGTGCGGGGCGCCGATGCGCGCGCACGCCAGCATGGCGACGACGGTCTCGGGGATCATCGGCATGTAGACGGCGACCCGGTCGCCCGTCCGCACGCCCAGTTCGAGCAGGGCGTTGGCGGCCTTGGCCACCTCCCGCTGAAGCTCGGCGTAGGTGAGCGAGCGGCTGTCGCCGGGCTCGCCCTCGAAGTGGATCGCGACGCGGTCGCCGTGGCCGGCTTCGACGTGCCGGTCGACGCAGTTGTAGGCGACGTTCAGTCGACCGTCCTTGAACCACTTCGCGAAGGGCGGGTTCGACCAGTCGAGTGTCTCGGTCGGTTCCGTCGACCAGCTGAGTCGGCGGGCCTGCTCCGCCCAGAAGCCCAGCCGGTCGGCCTTCGCCCGCTCGTACGCCTCGGCTGTCACATTGGCGTCGGCGGCGAGCTGGGCCGGCGGCTCGAACCTCCGCTCTTCGCGGAGCAGGTTGGCCAGGCTCTCATTGCTCACGACATCTCCCTTTCCCAGGGTGTGCGCTGTGTCCCAGCTCATACCTCAGCAGCTCACACGGGGCTCTGACAAGGGTTCCCGGGCAAGTGGTTTAGACCTTTCTCGACGGGCGGTACCCCTGGCGAGCCGGACGGTCGGCGGGCGGTCCACCGGCGGTGCACGCGTGGTGGAACGCCCGCCGACCGAGGGGCGGGGGAGGTCGGCGGACGACGGCCGACCCGGTGGTGCGACGCCCGCCTCACCGCCCCCGCGGGTCGCCGGCCAGCGCGCCGTCGGTCCGTTCCCTGCCGGCCTCGCCGGGGTCGTGGACCTTTTCCGGCTCACCGGGGTCGCAGGCCGCGCCGGACTCGTCGCCGGTCGCCCGCAGCGGGCCGAAGACGGGCGCGTCGTCCGGCTGGACGGGGCTGAACACCGGAGTCGCGCCCCCTGCCTCGGCCACACCCGCCTCCGCCGGGGCCAGGTCCGTCGTGGCCGCTCCCGCCGCGCGCGACGCCACCCGATCGGTTGAGCCGTCGTCCCCCGAACGGACCGCGCCCACCGCCTTCCCCGAGCCGCCCGGCCGGACCGGCGCGCCCGAAGGGAGGTCGAGCACGTACGTCTGGGCCTCACCGACGTCGAAGTACATGCCGTGCAGCTCCAGCGAGCCGTCCGCGACGCGCGCGGCGACCCGCGGGTGGGCCAGCAGGTGCTCCAGCTGCTGCACCACGTTCGCCAGACACAGCGTCTCCACCTCGTCCGCCGCCGGACGGTCGGCCAGCCGGGGCACCGGCCCCGCGAGACCGGCCGCGCGCTCCAGACTGGGACGGCCGTGGCCGAGCCAGCGGGCGAGCGAGCCGTCGCCGGCGAGGCCCGCGTCGCGTCCGGCGTGCAGGGCGTGCATCGCCCCGCAGCCGCTGTGGCCGCAGACGGTGATGCCTCCCACCCCGAGCACGTCGACCGCGTACTCGATGGCGGCCGCCACCGAATGGTCGCCGGTCTCCTGGTCGGGCGGCGGCACGAGGTTGCCGATGTTCCGCACGGTGAACAGGTCACCCGGTCCGCTGGAGGTGATCATGCTGGTGACCAGACGGGAGTCGGCGCAGGTGAGGAAGAGGTGGGAGGGGCGCTGGCCGTCGCGGGCCAGCCGCGCCAGCTCCTCGCGCACCAGCGGCGCCGTCTTTCGCTGGAAGTTCCGGACGCCGCCCAGCAGCTGTCCGCGCCGCTCAGGGCGGGCAGCCGCTCTTGTGCTCCGCGCCGGGCGTGTGCAGTGGTGGTTGCGCCAGGGCGTCCACGGCGTGCAGTGGTGCGCGGTCGACGGCTCCGCGATGCGGCCCCCCGCCCGCCCGGTGATCTCGACACGGCCGCCGTGCAGCTCGTGCGCGTGCCGCCAGTCCTGCAACGTCTCGTACGCGGCGTGGTCCATGAACGAACCGTCCAGCTCCACGACAACCGCGCACCCCTCGGGCACCTGGTTGAGCGCCCGGCTCAGCCTCGGCACCGCGAGGAACGTCAACTGCCCCCGTACCACCACCCGGTGGGCGGGCGGCGGAGCGGTGTCGCTCCCGGCGCCGTCCTCCCGTCCGGCGGGGCGCTCGGGCACCTCCGGCTGGTGCACGATCCGCGTCCTGGCGAGCCGGTGCAGCGCCACCGCGATCGCCACCGCGATGCCGATGGCCACCCCTTCGAGCACTCCGAGCAGTACCACGCCCAGCGTCGTGGCGAGGTAGACCAGTGCCTCGCGGTGCCGGCTGACGCTCCGGATGTGAGTGATGTTCACCATCTGGATGCCCACCACCATCACCAGGGCGGCGAGAGTGGCCAGTGGGATCAGCTCCAGCGCGGGCACCAGCAGCGCGGCCGCCAGCACGATCCAGAAGCCGTGCAGGACCGCCGAGTTGCCGCTCACCGCCCCGGCCCGCACGTTGGCCGAGCTGCGGACCGCGACACCGGTGATCGGCAGTCCGCCGAGGGAGCCGGAGATGACGTTGGCCGCGCCCTGACCGCGCAGCTCCTTGTCCAGGTCGGCGCGCGGGACACGGGGTCCGCCGTCCTTCGCCCGGGCGGCGGCCAGCTTGTCCACGGCGACGGCGGACAGCAGCGACTCGACGCTCGCGACCAGGGTGATGGTCAGCACGGCGGCGATCAGCCCGAGGACGGGCCCCTGCGGCATCTCCGGCAGGGCGTGGCTCCGCCAGGACGGCAGGTCCACCCGGGGCAGGCTGAGGCCACCGGCGATCGCGAACGCCGTCGCGAGCAGTACCGCGGCGAGCGGGCCGGGAACGGTCCGCACGACGCTCCCGAGCCGGCCGCGGCCGCGGCCACAGCAGCAGCACGCCGACGGTCAGCGCGCTGACCGCGAGCGCCGCCGGGTGCGGGTTCGCCAGCTGGCCCGGCAACGCGGCGACGTTGGCGACGGCCGAGCTCTCCGGGTCGCCGCCGAGCACGATGTGCAGCTGGGCGAGGGCGATCGTGGCGCCGATGCCGGCGAGCATGCCGTGCACGATGGCCGGACTGACGGCGAGCGCGGAACGGGCGACCCGGATCCGGGAAAGCAGGAGTTGGCTGACGCCGGCGAGCACGGTGATGGCGCATGTCGTGCGCCAGCCGTAGATCTGGATCAGCTCCGCGGTGACCACCGTCAGACCGGCGGCGGGGCCGCTCACCTGGAGGGGGGCGCCGCCGAACAGCCCGACGACGATTCCGCCCACCGCCGCGGCCACCAGGCCGGCCTGGAGCGGCGCGCCGGTCGCCAGGGCGATGCCCAGCGAGAGCGGCAGCGCGATGAGGAAGACGGACACGGACGCCGACAGGTCGGCCGCCGGTCGGGGGCCGCCGCGTGCGACCAGGGCGCCGAGCAGGCGCCCGCCCGGCCCGCCGCGGCCGAGGCCGGGCAGGGGTGGGCCGTCGGGCGACGGCGACCGCGGGGCGGCTGTGGTGGAGATCGGGGACGTTCGGCTTCCGGGGGTCGCCGAGGGCTCGGTGGACGTGG
>NZ_WMLF01000121.1 GCF_014156695.1 Streptomyces durbertensis
ACCCACCACGGCGGAACCCGCGCTCCCCTCACAAGGACGGAGAGACTCCGTGACCCCGAGAACCCCCGCCGCGAACCTGCTCCGCGTCGAGAAGGGCCACGCCGAACCCGAGGAACTCGCGGCGCTCACCGCGGTCCTGCTGGCGCGGGCCGCCGCCCGCACCGACGCGCCCACCTCCCGCCACGCCCGACCGAAGGCCGCCTGGCAACGCCTGGAACGCGCCCTCGCCTTCCGCACCCCCCACAGCTGGCAGCACTGAACCGGTCGGACCCTCCGAGTGAGCTGTACTGAACGCTTCTCATCCTGCGTCTGTGGGGGATGGTGTCAGCCCGTGACGAGACAGAGCTCCTGGTCGTTGCGTTGGTGATCTCACTCGCCAACCCGCCGACGCAGGAGCTCTGTTGGTTTCGCATCGTGCCATGCTCGATGTCCCGCACGAGGTGATTGAGCACGTCTCGTGGCTGAATCTACGCCCGAAGGTGTGAGCGCCGCTCGCGCTGGCGCCGCCTGGGCTGCTTCCGCCAGGCCCTCCTCGCACTGGTCCACCTGCGGAAGAACGAGACACTCGCCCAGGTGGCAGCCGGATTCGGAGTCTCCACCGCGACAGCCGGCCGATACGTCACCGAGACCGTCGACGTCCTGGCCGACTCCGCGCCAAGCCTCCTGGACGCGCTCGCCGAACATAACGTGAACGAGTTCCTCATCCTCGACGGCACACTGCTGCGCACCGACCGGGTCGCCGCCGATGAGCCGTACTACTCGATGAAGCACCGCCATCACGGCATGAACGTGCAGGTCCTGGCCCGTCCGGACGGGACCCCGCTGTGGTTCCCGCGGGCACTACGGGCCGCACCCACGACCTGACCTCCCCCAGCCTCCGGCCGGGGGCACCCCCAGCCCGCGCCCACGGGGTGATCCAAGCGTGCCTGTCCCGGCAGATCCTCGTGCTGGCCGACCGCGCCTACCGCGGCGCTGACGACACTGTGCACACTCCGTACTACGGACGCGATCTCCCGCAGACATACGCCGAGTACAACCGCGAGCACGCCCGCCTTCGCGCACTCCGCGAGAGAGCCTTCGCCGCCTCAAGCAGTGGCAGATCTCCCGCAAAGCCCGCTGCAGCCCGAACCGCATCAGCCGCACCATCGCCGCCGTTCACGCCATCGAGATCGCCTGGGACTCAGGATGAGAAGGGGTCAGTCACTTCTCGGACGAGCCGTTCCGGCCTCGTCGGGGATAACACGGACCCGTTCTCACTGATATGAGTCTAGAGACGGGGCCGCAGTTATCCGGGTCCAGTTGAAACATCGACTCATGAATTCCAAACCATATGCGGAGACGAGCGACGCTTCGCCACGCTCTCTCATGGGTGGTCACCACAACTGCACCCATGTCGCACCCCCACAGCTTCCCCCATGTCCGATTTGTGCATTCTACTCACCCCCTCGTCTCTTCGCCAGTCGCACCTGCGGTACCCACTCGCAGTCCATTCTCGCTTAACATCGGCAACATTCGTGGCCGAGCATGGTGTTCACCACCTGGGTGAATCGGCATGGCGGCGCCGCAGAGCCTCGACCAGAAATTGGGAATCAAACAACCAGTGGGAAATGGTGGGGACTGTGAATACCCACCAGGTGAGCCGGACGTTGGCCAGGGAGGCTATCCCGGCTAACCCCGGGTCACGACAACGCCCGAACGCTCCGACGGCAAGGAAGTGGCATGTACCGTTTCAGCGAAACCGGCCGGTGTTGGCGCCTGATAGTCATAGGGGGCGGATCCGCCGCTGCCATCCAGGTCCGCCAAGGGGACGTGCCTCCCCAGGACACCCTGGTCATCGGTGACCGTCTGGGCACAGGAATGGAGTATCTCGACAACTTCACCCTGCAGTCCTACGCCGACGAGCTCAGGCTTTCCCGATGCCAGGAAGCACCCCGGCTCGGAACGACCGGGCAACTCCGGCCCAGCGCTGCCCAGTTCGACGCCTACGTCCGCGAGAGCCTGCTCAGCTCCGGAGCCACGGTGAGGAACGCACGGGTCCCGGAGGTCGAAGGCGAACAGGGCAAGTTCCTCATCCACGTACTCAACGGCGACGGCCGTATGTCCTACGAGCGTGCCGAGGCAGTCGTCCTGGCGACGGGGAGTACCCCCCGTATCCCACCCCCCCGTTGGGCGGACGCCGGGGCCGTTTCCCACGATGTCGTCCACCGCGAACGCTCCCGGCACCAGACGAGCCGGTGGGCGGGCAGAACCGTCCTCGTGGTCGGCTCCGGCAATTCCGCCATGCAGGTCGCCTCGCTGGTCGCCTCGGAGGCCGACGAGGTGGTGGTTCTCGGCAACCGCTACATCGGCATGTTCCCCACGGAGAACCCCGACAAGTACAGCTGGCGCGCCCCTTCCCAACTCGCCTGCGAGCTGGTCGCTAAGTCCGCCATGGAGTGCGGTCAGCCAGGATGGCACACCACGTGCGTGCGCCACCTGGTCTACGACCGTCTCGACGTACACGACGGCGAGATCACATGGACCTACCAGGCCCAGAACAACCAGAACCCCCTGGGGTCCCGGTCCCTCAGCGGCCGGTGCCGACACGCCCAGGGACGACTCATCGGTGCGGGCGGCCTGGCCTGGGAAGAAAGCCGCCGGGTCTCGGAGACCGCCGTAGTCTGGGCGACGGGCAGCGAGCCCGTGCTCCCCGGTGGGCCACTGATCAAGTCCCTGGCCCGGGACACAGACGGCTCGCTCCTGACCGACGAGGCCGGCCGCACCTCCGTGGACGGCGTTCATGCTCTCGGGGCCTGCGCCGGGCAGCGCGCCGTCAACGAAACCACTCCGGCGTTGGTACGCAGGCGCCTGCCCCTCTCGGAGCTCCTGGCGGGGCGGGACGTTCCCGTGGACGCCGAGGTGCCCGCATGACGGGAACGGACCGCCCCTACCGGATCATCGCGGTGGAGGGGATCGACGGATCGGGAAAGTCCACACTGGCTGCCCACCTAGTGCGTCTCCTGGGGCCCAAGGCCCGGTACGAGCGGCTCTCGCCCCGCATGGCAAGCGTCTTCCGTGAACTGGTCGATGAGCCCTCGCAGCATCAGCAACGCTACCAGGACGTCCTCCCCGACGCGCTGCGCCGAAGCGCCTTCCTCGTCGACGCACAGGCACAGTTCCACTATCTGGAAGCGGAGTACGCGGCGTACGACTGGCTCATCTTCGACCGGTGGCTCACCACGTACGACGTATACGCCCCAGAGCGCAGCGTGTACGACGACTACTACCAGCTCCTTATGGACGACCTGCCGCGGCCGGACCTCCTCCTCCACGTCCGCACCCCGCCGCGGACCGCGTTCGCACGCATCACCCAACGTGGGGACTGGACCATCGACCACTGGAGCGCCGACCAGCTGATGGCCGACCTGGAGAGGCTCGACGCGTCATACGTCACGTGCCTTGCTGACGTCCCGCACACGGTCGTGGACGGCTCACCGCCCGCCGCAGCCGTCGCCGACCACGTCCTCGGCCTGATCCACTCCCTCGACCGCCACAGCGATGAAGAGGCAGGGGCATGAGCACGACACCGACCCTGACCGTCCTCGCCGTCGCCGACGCGGGGCCACGTTCCCAGCTGGCCCCCTTCCTCTCCCACGAGGGGCGGCTCGCCGAGCGCGGGGTCTCCGTCCGCCTGCACACCTACGCCGAGGTGCGCAAGGGGGTGCGCGGCCTGCGTGGACCTGTCGGAGTGGTGCTGTTTTTCCCCCACCAGTTCTGGGACGCGCGGATCGAGGACAGAGTCGCGGGCGCCTACGGGACACGAGCCTATGCCGACGCCCTCTCCGCGTACCTGCTGAGCTCCGACCGCCTCCTGCGCCGCACTGTGCCCCAGGGTGTTCACTACCTCAACCCGCCGACGGCGGTCGCCCGCACCAGGGACAAGGCACTGGCGAGACGAGTGCTGGAGCAGGCGGGCGTTCCCGTGCCCCCGGCCGTCGAGAACCCCACCCCCAGGGAGTTGTCGACCGCCCTGAAGTCGGGGCGCTCGCTCTATGTCAAGGCGGTCTGCGGGTCGATGGGCAAGGGCATCACGCATTTGACACCTGAGCGATGGCGCACTAACTACGCCTACCGCGATGGACGGCTGGAGTCCCCCGGTAACGCCTCCGGTGAACAGTGGATCTTCCGGGATGTCGACCCCGGTGACGAAGGCTTCCTGGCCGCGCTCTGCGCCGAATCGGGCTTCGTCTTTGAGCACGAGGTGGGTCTGAGCGTTGCGGGAGCCAAGACGGAGCTGCGGGTCACGGTGGCGAGCGGGGTTGTGATCGACATCGAGGAACGCCGCGCTCCCGCGGGATCGGTCACCACCCGCTCGGTGGAGCTGGGGCGCACGGTAGTCGAAGGCCCCATGTCCCGAAGTGCGACCGCCGGGCCGACGGCGCTGTCCGCGGCACGTGCCCTGGGGTTGCGGTACGCAGTCTTCGACATGGTCACCGACGACGTGGGCCGCTCCTACGTGTTGGACGCCCAGGCGTTCCCGGCCAGTGGGACGAAAGGGGACTTCTGGAGGAAGATCCTCGGCGTACTCGTCCCTCCACTCCTCCCCCGGCCTGCGGCCGAGGGGCATCCGACAGGACTACGAGCGACATGACGATGGCCAATGGCGTGGCAGACAGCGCGGGTAGCACCCGTCTTGCGGGACCGACCCCTATCAGCACTGAAGTCGTCGCGGGCGACGGCTCCGTACACTCGTGGAGCGGATTCAGCACGGGTCCACGCGTGCTCTCCGACGCGGAGGTCGAGGAGCACTGCCGGCTTCTGCTTGGGCACGGCGTCGCCGACGTGGCGGACAGGGCGGCGCGGGAATTGCTCCCGTTCGCTGAGGACCCCGCCGCGCAGGAGGTGGTGCGCGCCGTCATCATGCACTCCGCCACACGGACCACACGGGGCTTCGAAGGCGACCTGTCCGACGTCGTCGCCGGACGTAACCCCTACGACGTCGCCGGCTACCTGGAGAGCCGGGCGGTCACGCTGGCCCGGGAGGGCGACGTAGCGGTCGGTCGCATCACTCCGTGGCGCGAGGCCGTTGCCTTCACCGGCGTCACCGCGGTCGACATCGGCGCCCGCGAGTACTACTACCTCTCCGATGCCTTGCTCACCGTCGCGGCATCGCCTGGGCACTCCGCGCTGCTCCCGCTCCTGGACTGGTACCGCACACACCCGAACGCGGTAGTGCGGCTCTACGCCCTCGATCTGGAGACGCAGATCTTCCTCCTGTGGCTCAAGGAGAGGCTCGGCCTCGACATTCTGCGGGTCGACGCGAACGGGCCTGTCGTGTCAGCCAGTTGGAACCGCAAGGAACATGTCCACCCCACTGTCCCGGACGCGCTGCGAGTCGCCGCGGACGGACTGGAGCCGGACGACCTGCTGGCCCGTGAACAACGGATGTCCTCCGCATACCAGTTGCTCGGTATGGAGATTCCGGTCCTGCCCGGCTATCTCGTCCCGCGCGGCGACGATCCGGAGGAGTTCGCCGCTGGGCTGCGCGCCGCGGCACGCCTGCTCTTGGAGCGCTACGACGTGGAACTGGGCTGCCTCAAACCGTGTGAGGCGGGTGACGGTGCCCGCATCGTGCCCTGTGTGGACCTCCGCGACGAGGAAGCGCTCGCCCGGCACGCGCACGAAGCCCACCAGCACGGCGACGCGTACGCCCTGGAGGCGCACGTCGACTTCGCCACCTGTGACATCGCCGGACGTCAGTTCATCATCACGCCGTCTGGTCACATCCAAGGGGGGCGAGTGGCCGAGGGGCTGACCCTCCAGCTCATGAAGGGCTGTTCCTGGGAAGGCAATGCGACATTGCTTGCCGAGGACTTCGCCGCCTTCGGATTGCCCAAGACCGTATACGCCTCCATGATGGCGGCCGTGCGGGCGATCCTCGACGCGTTCGGAAGTCCGCAGGCCAAGGCGCAGGGCTGCGCGCACAGTCTGGTCACCGGCGGGATCGACTTCGCGGTAGGACGGATCGGGGGGCGCTTCGGTGACCGGCTCGTCCACGGGGTCATCGACTTGAACCTCTCGTCCCACGGCGCGGTGTACATGCGTGCCTTCCAGGACACGCTGTCCGGTGCGGCCGGCCCCGTGCACGTAGCCACCCGTGTCTACCGCCCCGCGGCCAAGGCGGACTTGGCGACCACGATCAGCCGGGCGGAGCAGGAGACGGCACCCTTCAGAGCGGCCCGGGTCGTGGCCAGCGTTCCGGACCGCTGGGGCATGGTCGGTATCTCGGGCACCTCGACGGCGGACGCGGTGTCCGCTGTCGAGGCACTCGTGGCCCGGCTCCACACTGCGGGCCTAGTAGGCGACAGTCCGGCGTGAAGCTGCCTGCGTCAGGGCCCGGAACACACCCCCTCCGACCGGCGATTCGGACGGCAGCTCCTCGGGGTGCCACTGGACTCCCAGGGCGAACCAAGGGCCGTGGGCCTCAATCGCCTCGATCACGCCGTCCGGGGCGTGGGCGACGGCCCTAAGATCCGCCCCGAGCACGGAGACCGCTTGGTGATGTCGGCTGTTCACGAGGATCCGCCCAGCGTCCGTCACCCGCCGCAACCTGCTTCCCTCTGCGATGACGATGTCATGAAAAGCGGTTCCGGCTTCGTCACTATCGTGCCCGGAGGCACCCCGCTGGGTCGGCAGGTCCTGCCACAGGGCCCCGCCCTTGGCCGCGTTGAGCAGCTGGGCGCCCCGGCAAATACCGAGGACAGGTTTCCCGTCTTCCTCCGCCCAGCGCAGCAGGGTCAGTTCCATGGCATCCAGCTCCGGCTGGATCTCTGTGGTGGTGTGCCGCTCGTCGCCGTACAACTCGGGCGCGATGTCCATCCCACCGGGCAGGACAAGGGCCTCGCAGAGGACGTAGAGGTCGCGCAGTGCAGGCTCGGCGACTGGCGCGATGCCGAGCGGAACGGCGCCGGACGCTTCCACAGCCTGGAAATACCCGATGCTCTGCATCCAGCGGTCGGTCTTCTCAGGCCTGCGCCAGGGCCTGAGGGATATTCCAATAATTGGCTCTCGCATGACGAGGAAGCTAGCACAAAATCTCACCGGAAAGGCAAGGAAGGATCGGCGTGACCTATCGCATAGTGGCCCTCGAAGGAGTCGACGGAAGCGGAAAATCCACCCTGCTCAAAAGTCTCCAGACTTCGCTTTCGACTCACGCGAAGGTCGTCCACGCGAGGCCCGCCCGGGCGCTCTCGAAAGCATTCCGGAGAATCGCTGAGGACGGGCGCCCAGAAAATCTCTACCAAGATGCGCTGCCCGCGCATTTCCGGCATTCTGCTTATCTCCTGGAGAGCGCCGTACAGTTCCGCTACGAACAGCAGCGGTTCGAACAGGCGGACTTCGTGATCTTCGACCGCTGGAGACACACCTGGGCTGTGTACTGCGAGGACGTGGTGGAGCACCGGGACTGGTTCGCCCGCATCGAGACCCTGCTTCCCCATCCCGACGTGTTGTTCTGGTTGCGAGTCGATCCCGAGGTGGCCTACGAACGGCTCGTCGCGCGTCAGGACCGCTGGGTGGAGGCGTACTCCCCTGCCGGACTGCGCGCCAAGATCACGAAGCTGTGCGAGCGGTACGAGGAGGTCATGCGGGCCTCCGGTGCCGTCGTTCTCGACGGCACCGGTCCCGCGGCTGAGGTACACGCCGAGGCGCTGGCAGCACTAGCGGCAGAGCCGACGGCCTCAGCCGGCTAGCAGGTCTACCAACGTGCGGTGCAGTGCGGGCCCGCCTTCGAAGAGTACGGCAGTGATCCCCAGCTCACGGGCTGCTCGCACGTTGGTCTCGCGATCGTCCACGAAGAATGCTTCCTCGGCGGTGGCGTCGAGGAAGCCCAGGGCTCCGGCGAAGGCTTCGGCGGTGGGCTTGGTCGCCCGGAGCACGCAGGAGAAAGCGAGAGCGCTGAAGCGATCGTCCACTTCCGGCAGGTGCTGGGGGAGACCCGAGAGCAGCAGCGCGTCGTTGTCCGTGAACAGGGCCGTGCGGTACGAACGGACGAGATCGGCCGCTGCCAGGACGTCTGGGTCGGGCTCGAAAGCGCCGCACCAGATGCGGCGCAGCTCTGCCGAGGTACCGCGGTAACCGAGGCGCTGCCTGATTACCTCCTCCACCTCTTGGGCACTCTTGGCTCCACCATCCCATGAGGAGATCAGTCCCGAGGAGTACAACTCCTCGTCGACTCTCTCCGCTGGAAGGCCGCATGCCTCGCCGAGGATTTCCAGCCGGCGCTCGCGATGAAAGCGGCAGACGACGCCGCCGAGATCGAAAAGGAAAACTCGTGGCTTCATGCGCCGCACATTAGCAAACACCGTCAAAAGAAATACTCCGCGGGCGACCACGCCTTCCACATGTCGCTTGCGTTGACTCGCTTCGGGGGTAATGCCCGATCTATCCCCTGTCGACCTGTCGCCAGGGCGAGTTACGAGGGCTCACGGCCCTGGCGTGACTGTCGGCAGCATGCGGATGATGAATGCGTCCGGTCGGCGTCACAGGTCCGAGCCCCTGGTCGGCGAGCGCCATCCGTCGATGTCCGCGCTACGCCCCTTCTCCCAGGTCAGGCTGCCGGTAGGCCACCTCCTGTGCAACGCGTACTGTCACCGAAAGGATCCAAGCCCGTGGGCAGCAACGAGGTCGAAGCAGGTACCGAGGTCATCGCGCGCATCAAGCAGATGATCGACGACTCAGGTATCAACGAGAACGCCTTCTACCAGACGCTTCGCAAGGAGCCGCTTCCCAAGGAGGTCCTCAAGGAGGTCTTCCAGCAGTACTACTACTACATCCGGACGTTCCCGCAGATCCTGGCTGGACTGGCGGCTCGCGTGGACGACGAGTTCATCCGGCTGAAGAGTGCCCGGACCGTCGTCTCGGAACTGGGTGACGGCCACGGGGACGCGCACTACGTGATGTTCGAGAAGGCGCTCGCGGGCATCGGTGTCGAGCTCGACGACTACCGAACGGTCACGCACGCCCCGGAGGCGGAGCAGTTGGTCGCCAACCTGCGACGCCTGTTCCTGGAGGAGTCGTCGAACTACTCGGTCGGCGCGCACTACGTGATCGAAGAGTTCGGGTTCCCGATGATCGTGAACCTGTACGAGGGCTTCCGTCTCTACGAGGGCTGGGAGCACGAGGACTACAACTACTTCTACCTCCACATCCTCATTGAGGCCAACCACGTGGACTGGGTCCAGGACGCCCTGCTCGCTGCGGCTAAGGAGGAGTCCGCCCGTGAGGAGCTGATCCAGGGCGCGGCCCAGGTGCTGGAGGCACTCTCGGCCTTCTGGGACGGGCTCAACCGCATCGCCACAGCCTGATGAGAACACCCGGGCGGGGCCCGGCGCGCCTCGGGTCCGTCCGGGTGCGGTGGATTCAGGAACGGAAGGACACGGTGAGCACGTCCATCACCACCGAGCCGGACAGCCAGGTAGTCGGCATCTACCAGCGCATGACCGCACTGGCGGCGGAGCATTCCGCAGTCAACCTCTCGCAGGGGATACCCGAACCCGTGTACGACGCTGAGTGGCGAGCGGCGCTGGCGGCCGAAGTGTGCCTCGCTCACTTCCAGTACACACCGTCCGCGGGAACACCCGGACTGCGGGAGTCCGTGGCGAGCCTGTACACCGACGGGCTTCCGGCTCCGGTGATCACCTCCGGCTGCACGGAGTCACTTGCCGCCGTCCTGCTCGGCCTCGCAGACGAGGGGTGCGACACCGTCCTGTGGCTGGAGCCCTTCTACTCCTACTATCCCGGGCTGGCCAGGCTCGCGGGCATGGACACCCGCAGCGTCCCGATCGATCTCACCGGGACCGCACCTCGCCTGGACATGGACCGGCTGGCGGAGGAACTGGCACCGCTTGGCCGCCGCGGGGTGCTCCTGCTCAACTCCCCGCACAACCCCACCGGTTTGGTCCTGAGGCGCCACGAGTGGGCGGCAGTGTGCGAGCTTGTCGATCTACACGGCTTTCATCTCGTGATCGACGACGTGTACCGGGATTTCCGCTACGACGGTCCGGCCGCGCCGTACGCGGCGCTGATGGAGACAGGACGCACCACGGTCGCCGGTGGAGTCTCCAAGTCCTACGCAGCCGCCGGGCTCCGGCTGGGATGGCTGCTGACGCCCGACCGGCTCGCACGCCGTGCTGAGACCGCTCACATGCACCTGTCCAACTGTGCGCCGGATCTGCTCCAGCGGGCCGCCGTCAGGCTGCTCGCCGAGGTGGACTCCATGCGGCTGACGCATACGGCGCAGTCCTACCGCCGCAAGCGGGATCACCTGCTTGCGGCGCTCACCGACAGCGGCTTCACTGCATCAGTGCCCGACGGCGGTCACTTCGTCATGGCCGTGCCTCCCGCGGACCGCCCGTGGGGGCCCGAGCCCGCGGTCGACCTGCTGCGGAACACAGGGGTGTGCGCCCTGCCTCTGGACCACTTCTTCACCCGGCCGGACGCGCCGTGGCTCCGATTCTCCTTCGGAGTCTCCGCTGGACAGGTGGAGGAGGCGGCTCAGCGGCTGAGGCGCGCGCGAACCGCGCGGAACGCCTGAGGCGGGAGGCATCCACCCATGCAAAGGTCCCGGGCAGCCGGGTCCGTTTCACCGGGAGCGAATCGTATGCGAGCAACGCCCATGGCCGCCCATGAGTTCGCCGGTGAGGTGACCGGCTTCGACGTCGCCTCTGCCACCGTGGACGAGATCGGAGAGTTGAGGACTCACCTCTACCAGCACCGGGTAGTGGTCTTGCGCGACCAATCCCTGAGCTCTCAGCAATACCAGACGTTCATGGAGCACCTGGGCCAACCGATTCCCCACGTGCTCCAGAACCTCACTGTGCAGGGTTACCCCTCGATCCTCACCATCTCGGACTACGTCATGGCCGATGGCACTCCTACCGGGGTGCTCGACGGCGGGTCTTACTGGCACGCCGACATGTCGTACCTCCAGGACATCGGCATCGCCACCTCGCTCTACGCGCTGCGTGCCGCCGCACGCTCCGGCGGCACGGCCTTCGCCGATCTGACCCCCGCCTTGGAGCTCATGGCGTTCCGTCCGGACCTCCTCGAACTGCTCGGCTGCGAGAGCGTCGACGAAGTGCTCGCTCTTGACGTCGTCCACCGCTTCGGCAACCGGAGAGCCTTGCAAGACGACGCGGCGGCGAAGCAGTCCCTGTCCCGGGAGCAGCACGCCCAGCTACGGGGGACTCGGCACAAGCTGATCGAGAAGCACCCTGTCACCGGTATACCCAGCCTCTTCGCACCCTCGGGTAGCGCCATGTCCGTCGTCGGGCTCTCCGACGCTGAGTCGGATCGCGCGCTCGACGCGCTGGAGGAGTTCGTCCTGAAGGAGTTGCCCGGCTACACCCACCGGTATCAGCCCGGCGATCTGGTGATCTGGGACAACATGAGCACCCTCCACCGCGGAACTGGGGTCAGCGCGACCCGGAACCTCGAATCCAGCCGTCTCCTGCACAGGATCAACGTGAAGTACGGCGGGATGCTCGCGGATTCGGTGGCTTAGGGCCTGTCCGGCCGATCGCCAGCGAAACATCCGGGCCGCCGCCCACGGGTGACGCGGGCACGAAGTCGTAGTCGTGGACCAGGGCCACATCGAGCTCACCGGCCCGCTGAACGGCAGGCGTGAGGACCACCCGCCTGCCGCTGCGTGCCAGCAAGGCCACGCCTCCACGGATCCACAGCCTGACCCCCACCACCGACACGGCACCGGGCCCCGCCGGTTCCTGGAACCGGCGGGGCCCGGTGCCGTGTGGAGACGGGACTATGACGCGGCGGCGGGTGCCCGGCTCGGCGAGTCCTGCACGGGCTCCTCGTCGGTGCCGTCCCAGTCGTCGAGGCTGAGGGACGTGGCGTTGTCGTAGGCGTCGCGGTCGAGGATCTTCTCGCGGGCGGAGACGATGACCGGGACGGCCGCCTGGCCGGCGACGTTGGTCGCGGTGCGGATCATGTCGAGCACCGGGTCGATGGCCAGCAGCAGTCCGACGCCCTCGAGCGGCAGGCCGAGCGTGGAGAGCGTGAGGGTGGTCATCACGGTGGCGCCGGTGAGGCCGGCGGTGGCGGCGGAGCCGATGACCGAGACGAAGACGATCAGCAGGTAGTCCTGGATGCCCAGGCTGACGTCGAAGATCTCCGCGACGAAGATCGCGGCCAGCGCCGGGTAGATGGCGGCGCAGCCGTCCATCTTGGTGGTGGCGCCGAACGGCACGGCGAACGAGGCGTACTCACGCGGCACGCCGAGGCGTTCGGTGACCTTCTGGGTGACCGGCATGGTGCCGACCGAGGAGCGGGAGACGAAGGCCAGCTGGAGCGCGGGCCACGCGCCGCGGAAGAACTGCACCGGGTTGACCCGGCCGGCGAGCGCCAGCAGCAGCGGGTAGACGCCGAACATCACCAGCAGCGAGCCGACGTAGACGTCGATGGTGAAGGTGGCGTACTGGCCGAGCAGGTCCCAGCCGTACTCGTTGATGGCGTGGCCGATGAGGCCGAGGGTGCCGAGCGGGGCGAGGCGGATGACCCACCACAGCGCCTTCTGGAGCAGCGCCAGCGCGGCCTCGCCGAAGGTCAGCAGCGGGGCGGCCTTCTCGCCGAGCTTGAGCGCGGCGATGCCGACGACCACGGCCATGAAGACGATCTGGAGCACCTTCAGTTCGGTGAAGGGCGTGATGACGTTGTCGGGGACGATGCCGGTGAGGAAGTCGATCCAGGAGCCGGACTTCTCGGGGGCGGCGCCGTCGGCCGGGGTGAGGCCGGTGCCGGAGCCGGGGCTGGTGAGCAGGCCGATGGTGAGGCCGATGGAGACCGCGATGAGCGAGGTGATCAGGAACCACAGCAGCGTGCGGCCGGCCAGCCGGGCGGCGTTGGAGACGTTGCGCAGGTTGGTGATCGAGACGACGATCGCGAAGAACACCAGGGGGGCGACGGCCAGCTTCAGCAGCTGGACGAACGTGCCGCCGATCTTGTCGAGGGTGGTGCCGAGCCACGCTATGTCGCCGCTGCGGGCTATCCAGCCGAGGAGGACGCCGAGGACCAGACCGGCGAGGATCTGCGCCCAGAACGGCACCTTCGGGAGCCGGGACCGGACGGATCCGGTGCCGCCCGCCCGGCTGGCGGTCGACGTGGGGGACGAGGAGGCGGACACGTACACACTCCGTGGGTGAGGAGACGGAC
>NZ_WMLF01000122.1 GCF_014156695.1 Streptomyces durbertensis
GGCCGGGGAGGTGCCCCGGAAGCGGAGCTGACGGGCAAGCGAGCTGACGGAGGCGGCCTGAGGGCCGGGGACGCGCCGTGCACCGGGGGTGCGCGGCGCGTCTCGGCGTCTCAGGCGTGTGTGCGGCGGGGGGCCGGGCCTCAGGGCCAGACGAGGCAGTACGGCTGGTGGCCGGCTTCGTGGAGGCGATGGCTGAAGGCCTGCCACTCGTTGAGCAGGCGGTAGACGTCGAACGCGTCGCGCGGGCCGCTGCGGTCGGGGACCGTGGACCAGATGAACGCGGCGGCGCCCACCGACTCCTCGCCGACGCCGCGCAGCGGGTCGACGACGGTCATCGGCAGCTTCACGACCGCGTAGTCCGGGTGCAGGACGACCAGTTCGAGCGGGGGGACGCGGTGCAGGGGTATGCCCTCGATGCCGGTGAGCACCATCGCGGCGACCGTCTCCGGCTTGATCTTGGTGAACATGCCGCCCTGGCCGAGTTCGTCGCCGCCGAGCTCCTCGGGTCGCATGGAGAGGGGGACGCGGGCGGCGGCGGCGCCGTCGCGGGCGCCGAAGTACTTGTAGGTCACCCCCATCCCGCCACCTCTGAGCCTTTCCGGGACCGTCGTCTCGCCGGGCTCGGCGCGGGCGTCACGTGCTGTCTCGCGCACGCCGTCCCGGGGGCGTTCCCGGTTCTGTTCGCGCTCGCGTGCCGGCTCGCGCCGGCTGTCGGGGCTCCGGTCGCGGCGGTGTCTGCCGCGTTGGGCGCTCCGCGGTTCGAGGTCGCCGCCCTCGCCCAGCCCGCCTCCGCGTTGCATGTCACCACCCGATTCGTTCCCGGCCCCGTCGCGCGACCCGATCATCGTGTCAAAGACCTCCCCCTTGTAGGCCGCGTGAAACGCCCTGCCGTACGAGCACGCGGGCTCTGACACCATGGATCGCGTGAGCTACCCCTGTGTCGTACCAGTTTCGCAGATGTGTGTACGCGCGGAGGACCCCTTTCGTCTCGGTCTTACACCGGTCGAACCGCCGCGAGTTCTCCCGGGTGTTGCCCCGGGCGGTGCCCGCCGTGCGGCGGGGCCGGTGTGAGGTGCGGCCGAGGGTAGTGTCACGGCGCGGCAGACGAGTCCGTTTTAGCAGGTCAGGAGCAAAGTGCCTTATCCATACGAAGCCCCAGCGTCACAGTCGCTCTTCGATCGGGCAGCCGTCGTCACCCCGGGAGGCGTGAACTCCCCGGTGCGGGCGTTCCGGGCGGTGGGCGGTACGCCCCGATTCATGGTGTCCGGCACCGGTCCCTACCTGACCGACGCCGACGGCCGTGAGTACGTCGACCTCGTCTGCTCGTGGGGACCGATGATTCTCGGCCATTCCCACCCGGCGGTCCTGGAGGCCGTCCAGGCCGCCGTCGCGCGCGGTACCTCCTTCGGCACGCCCGGCGAGGGCGAGGTCGAACTGGCCGAGGAGATCGTCGGCCGTGTCGAGCCGGTGGAACAGGTCCGGCTGGTGTCCTCCGGGACGGAGGCCACCATGTCGGCGATCCGGCTGGCGCGCGGCTTCACCGGCCGGGCGAAGGTCGTGAAGTTCGCCGGCTGCTACCACGGCCACGTGGACGCGCTGCTCGCCTCCGCCGGCTCCGGCGTCGCCACCTTCGGCCTGCCGGACACCCCGGGCGTCACGGGTGCCCAGGCCGGCGAGACGCTGGTGCTGCCGTACAACGACCTGGACGCGGTCCGCGCCGCGTTCG
This sequence comes from Streptomyces durbertensis, assembly GCF_014156695.1. Classification (GTDB taxonomy): domain Bacteria; phylum Actinomycetota; class Actinomycetes; order Streptomycetales; family Streptomycetaceae; genus Streptomyces; species Streptomyces durbertensis. The sequence continues at coordinate 1,727 of NZ_WMLF01000122.1, forward strand.
CCGCGCACCCGGGCGAGATCGCCTGCGTGATCACCGAGGCGTCCCCCGGCAACATGGGCGTCGTGCCGCCCGCCGAGGGCTTCAACGCCGGGCTCAAGGCGCTCTGCGCGGAGAACGGCGCGCTGTACGTGTCGGACGAGGTCATGACCGGTTTCCGCGTCTCGCGCGCCGGCTGGTACGGCCTGGACGGCGTCGCCCCGGACCTGATGACGTTCGGCAAGGTGATGGGCGGCGGCTTCCCGGCGGCGGCGTTCGGCGGCCGCCGGGACGTCATGGCGCACCTGGCGCCGGCCGGCCCGGTCTACCAGGCCGGCACGCTGTCCGGGAACCCGGTCGCCACCGCCGCCGGCGTGGCCCAGCTCCGGCAGTTGGACGACGCGGCGTACGCGAAGGTCGACGCGGCGTCGGAGGCCGTGCGGACGCTGGTCGCCGAGGCGCTGACCAAGGAGGGCGTGGCGCACACCCTCCAGACCGCCGGCAACATGTTCTCCGTCTTCTTCACCACCGACGGCGGCCCGGTCACCGACTACGCGAGCGCCAAGGAGCAGGAGGCGTTCCGCTACAACGCGTTCTTCCACTCGATGCTGGCGCAGGGCGTGTACCTGCCGCCGTCCGCGTTCGAGTCGTGGTTCGTCTCCTCGGCCCACGACGAGCGGGCGGTCGAGCGGATCGCCGCCGCGCTGCCGGCCGCCGCCCGCGCGGCCGCCGAGGCGACAGAGGCGGGGGACAACTGATGGCCGAGAACAGCCCTGAGACGAGAGGAGCCGGGAAGGTGCGCGGCGAGGACAGAACAGTGACCGTGGTGCACCTGATGCGCCACGGCGAGGTGGAGAACCCGGACGGCGTGCTCTACGGCCGGCTGCCCGGCTACCACCTCTCCGAGCTGGGCCACCGCATGGCCGAGCGCGTCGCCGATCACCTGGCGGACGCCGACGTCACCGCCGTGATCGCCTCCCCGCTGGAGCGCGCCCAGGAGACCGCCGCGCCGATCGCCAAGGCCCACGGCCTGGACATCGGTACGGACGCCCGGCTCATCGAGGCGGAGAACATCTTCCAGGGCAGGACCTTCGGCGTCGGGGACGGCGCGCTGCGGCGCCCCGGCAACTGGCGGCACCTGCGCAACCCGTTCAAGCCGTCGTGGGGCGAGCCGTACGTCGACCAGGTCGTGCGGATGAAGTCCGCGCTGGACGCCGCGAAGGACGCCGCGTACGGGCACGAGGCGGTGTGCGTCAGCCACCAGCTGCCCATCTGGATCGTGCGCAGCTTCGTCGAGCGGCGCCGGCTGTGGCACGACCCGCGCAACCGGCAGTGCACGCTGGCGTCGCTGACCAGCTTCACCTACCTCGGCGACCGCATCGTCTCGGTCGGCTACTCGGAGCCGGCCCGCGACCTGGTGCCGAAGCACCTGTTGGCCGGCGCGAAGCCGGTGAAGGGGGCCAAGGGTTTCGGCGCCTGAGGCTCGAAAAGCCCGACATGACCCCGGTCCCACCCGGGCTGACCTGGGAGGACGATCGGGACAAGGGGGGCGCGGCCGGGCGTTCGAGAGTGCATGCGAAACTTTTCACATGAGTCTCAGCCGCGCCCCCAGGGGCACGTCCCGCCGCCGCGTGACCGCGCTCACGGCGGCCGTCCTGGCCGGTGTGCTCGGCCTCACCGCATGCGGTTCCGAGGACAAGCCCGCCTCCAGTGACGGCGGCTACATCGAGGGGACCGGGCAGATCACCACGGTCGCCGCCGACAACCGGCAGCCCGCGCCCGACCTGTCCGGCAAGACGGTCGAGGGCGGTGAGCTGAAGCTCTCCGACTACCGGGGCAAGGTGGTCGTGCTCAACGTCTGGGGCTCCTGGTGCCCGCCGTGCCGCAGCGAGGCGCCGACCTTCGCCAAGGTCTCCAAGGAACTGGAGAAGGACGGCGTGCAGTTCGTCGGCCTCAACATCCGGGACCTGGACGTGGCGAACGCCAAGGCGTTCGACCGCAACTACGAGATCACCTACCCGAGCCTCTACGACCCGAGCGGCAAGACGCTGCTGCGCTTCCCCAAGGGCAGCCTCAACCCGCGAGCCATCCCCTCCACCCTGGTCCTGGACCGTGAGGGGAAGATCGCCACGCGTGCGCTGAAGCCGCTCAGCGAGCCGGAGCTGCGGGAGATCATCGAGCCCGTACTGGCCGAGAAGTGACCGGGGAAGACGCCCGCCGATGAGCGCTCTGTTGGACGGTGTGTGGTTCGTCGCCGCCGAGAACCAGACCGTGAAGTCCGGGGCACTCGTGCTGGCGATACCGGTCGCGATCCTCGGCGGTCTTGTCTCCTTCTTCTCCCCCTGCGTCCTGCCGCTCGTCCCCGGCTACCTCTCCTACGTCACCGGTATCAGCGGCACCGATCTGGCGGAGGCCCGGCGCGGACGGATGCTGGCCGGAGCTTCCCTGTTCATCCTCGGCTTCACCGCCGTCTTCGTCTCAGGCGGCGCGCTCTTCGGCTACTTCGGCAACACCCTGCTGGAACACCGGGAGACGATCACCAGAGTCCTCGGTGTGCTGACCATTCTGCTGGGCCTCACCTTCATGGGCGTACTCCTGCCGGGACTCACCCAGCGTGAGCTGCGGATACACCGCAAGCCGGCGGTCGGCCTGGCCGGTGCCCCGATGCTTGGCGTGCTGTTCGGCGTCGGATGGATGCCGTGCGTGGGGCCGACGCTGACCGCCGTGCAGAGCCTCGCGCTCAGCGAGGCCAGCGCGGGTCGGGGCGCGCTGCTGATGGTGGCGTACTGTCTCGGTCTGGGGCTGCCGTTCATCGCCGCCGCGCTGGCGTTCCGCCGGGCGCTGGGGGCGTTCGGCTGGGTCAAGCGGCACTACGTGTGGGTCATGCGCATCGGCGGCGGCATGCTGATCGCGGTCGGTCTGCTGCTGCTGACCGGCGCCTGGGACCGCATCGTCTACGAACTCCAGGTGTGGACCGTCAACTACACCGTCGGGATCTGATCATGAGCGAAACCGAGACCAGGACCTCCGAGCGCACGGACGGTGACACCGACGAGTCGGCCGCGCAGGCCCAGCTCGGCACCGCCCCGGTGGAGGAGCCGCCGAGCGGTCCCGCGATCGGCCTCATCGGCTGGCTGCGCTGGTTCTGGCGGCAGCTGACCTCGATGCGGGTCGCGCTGCTGCTGCTCCTGCTGCTGTCGCTGGCCTCGGTGCCCGGTTCGCTCATCCCACAGCGCGACGCGAGCGCGAACCGCGTCGCGCAGTTCATGAAGGACAACCCGACGCTCGGCGGGATCTACGACCGGCTGCAGCTGTTCGAGGTCTACAGCTCGGTGTGGTTCTCGGCGATCTACCTGCTGCTGTTCGTCTCGCTGATCGGCTGCATCGTGCCGCGGACCTGGCAGTTCGTCGGGCAGCTGCGCGCCCGGCCGCCGAAGGCGCCGGCCCGGCTCGGCCGGATGCCCGCGTACACCACGTGGCGCACCGACGCCGCGCCGAAGGACGTGCTGGCCGACGCGAACAAGCTGCTGCGCGGCCGCCGCTTCCGGGTGTCGGGCGGCGAGGGGTCCGTCGCGGCCGAGAAGGGCTATCTGCGGGAGGCCGGCAACCTCGTCTTCCACCTGGCGCTCATCGTGATGCTGATCGCCTTCGCGACCGGTCAGCTGTGGCGGGTCGAGGGCGGAAAGCTGGTGGTCAAGGGCGACAGCTTCACCAACGTCCTCCCCTCCTACGACGACATCAAGTCCGGCAGCCTCTTCGACTACGGGGACCTGGACTCCTTCGGCTTCACACTCGACGACTTCCACTCCGCCTTCGAGCCCACCGGCCCGCAGCGCGGGACGCCGCGTGAGTTCAGCGCCAAGGTGACCTACTGGGAGGGCGCCGACGGGCCGCAGAAGAAGGCGTCCATCGAGGTCAATCGGCCACTGACGATCGGCGACTCGAAGGTCTTCCTGCTGGGCCACGGCTACGCGCCCGTGGTGACCGTCCGGGACGGTCAGGGCGACATCGCCTTCCGCGGCCCGGTGCCGTTCCTGCCGCAGGACGCCAACATCACCTCGCAGGGCGTGGTGAAGGTGACCGACTACCGCGACGCCAAGGGGGAGAAGGACCAGCTGGCCTTCGTCGGGATCTTCACCCCCACCTTCGGCCTGGACGAGGTGCGCGGACCGCACTCCACCTTCCCCGACCTGAACTACCCCGCGCTCTTCCTCTCCGCCTACCGGGGCGACCTCGGTATGGAGACCGGTCTGCCGCAGAACGTGTACCAGCTCAACGACAAGGCGATGGAGCCGTTCACGACCAAGGACGGCGACATCCTGCGGGAGAGCCTGCGGCCCGGCGAGACCATGAAGCTGCCGGGCGGCGCCGGCACCCTGAAGTTCGAGCGGGTCGAGCGCTGGGCCACGTTCCAGATCTCCAAGAAGCCCGCCACCGACTGGGCGCTGGTCGGCTCCATCGCGGCGGTCGTCGGACTCGCCGGCTCGCTGTTTCTCCAGCGCCGCCGGGTCTGGGTGCGGGCCCGCACCGACGAGGACGGCCGCACGGTCGTGGAGATGGCCGCGCTCGGCCGCAGCGAGTCGGCGAAGCTGCCCGAGGAGTTGGGCGCGCTGGCCGAACAACTGCGGACGACCGCACCCGTGGCCGAGCCGTGCCACGCTGACGACGACGCTCCGGCCGGTTCCGGCGAGACCGGACCGAAGCGCGGGGACAGCAGCGACACTCACGAAGGAGCCGAGAAGTGAACATCGCTTTGGCAGACAACCAGGCGCTCGCGGACTTCAGCAGAGTGCTCGCCCTCTCCGCGATGGCGGTCTACGCGCTGGCGTTCGTCGCGCACATCGCCGAGTGGGTCTTCGGCAGCCGCAGCAAGGTGGCGCGTACCGCCGCCGCGCTGAGCCCGAAGAAGCAGTCGCCGTACAGCAAGTCGGTCGAGGAGATCCGCGCGGCGGAGAACGGCGGCGGCACCGCCGTGCTGGAGAAGCCGAAGGTCGTCAGCCGCGCCACCGTCGGCGGGCGCCCCGACCTGCCGGACGGCCCGGGAGCCGCCGGCGGTGACGCGCAGGGCGACACGTTCGGCCGGATCGCGATCGCGCTGACCGGCCTGGCGTTCGCGATCCACCTCGCCGCCGTCGTGACCCGCGCGGTGTCGGTGACCCGCGCGCCGTGGGCGAACATGTACGAGTTCTCCCTCACCTTCTCGATGGTTGTCGTCGGCGCCTACCTCGCCCTGCTGATCGCCAAGAAGAACGTGCGCTGGGTCGGTCTGATCCTGGTCACCACCGTGCTGCTCGACCTCGGCCTGGCGAGCACCGTGCTCTACACCGAAAGCGACCAGCTGCCGCCGGCGCTGGACTCGGCGTGGCTGTGGATCCACGTCTCGCTGGCGATCGTCTGCGGCGCGCTGTTCTACCTCGGCGCCGTCGGAACCGTGCTCTACCTCTTCCGGGACGGCTACGAGGCGAAGCTGGAACGCGGCGGCAAGCCCGGCGCGTTCAGCACCTCCGTGCTGGAGCGGCTGCCCTCGGCGGCGACGCTGGACAAGTTCGCCTACCGGGTCAACGCGGCCGTCTTCCCGTTCTGGACCTTCACGATCATCGCCGGCGCGATCTGGGCCGAGGACGCGTGGGGCCGCTACTGGGGCTGGGACGCCAAGGAGGTCTGGTCCTTCATCACCTGGGTCGCCTACGCCGGCTATCTGCACGCCCGCGCCACGGTCGGCTGGAAGGGCCGCCGGGCGGCGATGCTCGCGATCATCGCCTTCCTGTGCTTCCTCTTCAACTACTACGGCGTCAACCTCTTCGTGAACAGCCTCCACTCCTACTCCGGCGTCTGAGCGGCCGTGGCACGCCGACCGGAAAGCGGAAGCGACCGGGGCGGCGCGCGGTCGCGGGCGCAGTCGCGTGCGACGCGGGTGCTCCTCGCCGCTTCGAGCGTCGACGTGCCGCTCTGGGAGCGGACACCGGGCAGGCACGGCTACCCGCTGTTGTACGAGGAGCTGGGCGTGAGCGCGGGGCTGGTGGAGCGGATCGAGGAGTGGACCTCGTGGTACGCCTCGATGGTCTTCGAGGAGTGGACTCCAGAGGTAAAGGAGGCGTTCAGGCGGGAAGGGGCCGCTTTGGCGGACGCGCTTCGGCGGGAACTCGGCCCGGACGTGGAGGTGCTCTACGGGAACGGGATCTCGGGGCCGGCTGACGACAACTGGTCACCGCCGTCTCCTCCCTCGGATCCGGGCGTCTACCGGTGGGACACGGAGTAGGGCGCCACGCGACGGAGATCGGGGGACGGCCGCCGGCCGTCCCCCGATCTGTGCGCCGTCGCGAAATCGGCTGGCGCAGTCGTTACGCGTCGGCGGCGAGGTAGGTCTTCCAGCCGCCGGTGGGGCGTTGGCCGACGTTGAGGCCGCGGAGCTTCGTCAGGACGTCCTCGTCCTGCGCGTCGAGCCAGTCCACGAACTGGCGGAAGGAGACCATGCGCACGTCCTTCGCGTCGAGGTCGGCGATGCGCTTGACGGTCTCCTCGACGGCGTCCATGTAGATGCCGCCGTTCCACTGCTCGAAGTGGTTGCCGACGAAAAGCGGCGCCCGGTTGGACTCGTAGGCGCGGCGGAAGCCGCCGTAGAACACGTCGATGGCCTGCTGGCGCCAGGTGGGGTGGTTCTCGGCGGGGCCGTTGGTGGAGTTCTGGGACTGGTTGACCAGGATGTTGTAGTCCATCGAGAGCACCTCGAAGGACCTGCCGGGGAAGGGCAGCGACTGGAGCGGCAGGTCCCAGACGCCCTCCTTCTTCGTCGGCCATATCTGGAGGCCGCCGGAGGAGCTGGAGTCGTAGCGCCAGCCCAGTTCGGCGGCGGTCGGCAGCAGGTTGCCCTGGCCGAGCAGGCAGGGGGTGCGGCCGCCGACGAGTTCCTTCCTGTAGTCGAACGGCAGCGGCTTGAGGTCGGTGAAGCCGGTGTTCGTCCGCCACGTGTTGACGAAGTCCATGGCCTGGTCGATCTCCGAGCGCCACTGGGCGGGCGTCCAGTGCTCGACGGAGCCGGTGCCGCCGCAGAAGTGCCCGTTGAAGTGGGTGCCGATCTCGTGGCCCTCCAGCCAGGCGGCGCGGAGGTTTTCCAGCGTGAGCCGGATGTTGCCGTCCTTGAGGTAGCCGATGTCGGAGGCGCCGACCGGGTTGTTCGGCGGCTTGTACAGCTCCCGCTTGGATTCGGGCAGCAGGTAGACGCCGGAGAGGAAGAACGTCATCGCGGCGCCGTGGTCCTTGGCGACCTTGCGGAAACGCGGGAAGAGGCCGTTGCCGACCTCGCCGGCGCCGTCCCAGGAGAAGATCACGAACTGCGGTGGCGTCTCGCCGGGTTCGAGCTTGCGCGCCTTGGGCTGGTGCGGCTGCGGGCCGGTGTCGGCCGTGGAGCCGTCACCTATCGGCTTCGCCTGCTCCTTCTTCTCGCCGCCGCCCTTGTCGCCGGGGACGGTGCTCTTGTCCGTGCCCGGACCGGACCCGTTCGAGCAGCCGGCTATCCCCATAGTGGCGAGGGCGGCCGCCCCCACGCCGAGCAGCCCGCGTCGGCTTATCCCGCCATCCGACATGTCGTGTTCCCCTATCAGCGGTGCGTGTTCCGCTGAGAAGGATCGCTTCCGCGGCGGGTCGGTTCCAAGAGGTACGACCGGTTTGCGGAATCTTTGCGGGCGCGGTGATCGGTGATCTTCGGGCGGTGCCGAGGGGGAGCTTTACCGTGTGCAAAGGCGATCTTGCGCGGCGTGCCGGATCAGGGCTTCGGCGGGGTCGGGTCGTCCGGCCCGTTGTTGTCCTTGTTGCGCCGGAACTCCTCCTCCCACGCCTCCAGGGACTCCTCCGGCGACGGCGACTTGCCGGCGCCCCCGGCGGGCCGGCCACCGCCGCGACCGGCGGGCTTGTCGTCGCCGCCCGGCTTCGGCGCACCCCCCTTGCTCAGGTCCGGCTTCTCGGAGTCCGGCTCCGCGTCCGGGCCCGCGGAATCCGCCCCCGAGCCGCCGCGCGGCTCGTCGCGCAGCGAGCGCAGGAAGTCGACGTTGTCGTCCGGCGCGACCCAGCGGCGCTCGTCCGCCTTCGTGGCGCCGTACGGGCGGTTGCGGCGCGGCCGGCCGACGGCGAACCAGGCGATCGGACCGATCAGCACCTGCCCGAACAGCAGGACGATGATCACCCACATCACCTTCGGCAGCTTGCGCACCTCTTTCTCAGGGGTGTTCAGACAGTCGATGAAGGCGTAGATCCACACCGCCAGAACCAGTAGGAACGGCAATACCTTGGCCATGTGGAGCGCTCCTCGAGTGCGTCCTGACGATGTGCGGGCGGTCACGTCCGACACGAACGGTGACCTCAACACCAGCGTAATGGTCCGGGGCCGCCCGGCGGTGTGGCGGAGCCCATGCCTGTGGACAACGGGCGGACGCCCGGTGGCGTGCCCGCCCGCCGAACGCCGACGGCCGTGTCGGATACTGGACGGCATGGCTTACGACGACCTCCGCTCGCTGCTGCGAGCGCTTGAGCGCGACGGCGACCTGAAGCGGATCAAGGCGGAGGTCGATCCACACCTGGAAGTCGGGGAGATCGTCGACCGGGTCAACAAGGCCGGCGGTCCCGCGCTGCTCTTCGAGAACGTCAAGGGCTCGGCGATGCCGCTCGCCATGAACGTCTACGGCACCGACCGGCGGCTGCTGAAGGCGCTCGACCTCAAGTCCTACGAGGAGATCGGCGAGAAGATCGCCGGGCTGCTGAAGCCGGAGCTGCCGCAGGGCTTCGTCGGCTTCCGCGAGGCGTTCGGCAAGCTCGCCGGCATGACGCACGTCCCGCCGAAGAAGGTGAAGGACGCGCCCGTCCAGGAGGTCGTGCTCACCGGCGAGGACGTCGACCTGGAGCAGCTGCCCGCGCTGTTCACCTGGCCCGAGGACGGCGGCTCCTTCTTCAACCTCGGCCTCACCCACACGAAGCACCCCGAGACCGGCGTCCGCAACCTCGGCCTCTACCGCCTCCAGCGCCACGACCGCCGCACCATCGGCATGCACTGGCAGATCCACAAGGACAGCCGCAACCACTACCAGGTCGCCGCCAGGCGCGGCGAGCGGCTGCCCGTCGCGATCGCCTTCGGCTGCCCGCCGGCCGTGACGTACGCCTCCACCGCGCCGCTGCCCGGCGACATCGACGAGTACCTTTTTGCCGGCTTCCTCCAGGGCAAGCGGGTGGAGATGGTCGACTGCAAGACCGTGCCGCTGCAGGTCCCGGCCAACGCCGAGGTGGTCATCGAGGGCTGGCTGGAACCGGGCGAGATGCTGCCGGAGGGCCCGTTCGGCGACCACACCGGCTTCTACACGCCGCAGGAGGACTTCCCGGCGCTGACGATCGACTGCGTCACGATGCGCCGCCGGCCGCTGCTCCAGTCCATCGTCGTGGGCCGCCCGCCCACCGAGGACGGCCCGCTCGGCCGCGCCACCGAGCGCTTCTTCCTGCCGCTGCTGAAGATCATCATCCCGGACATCGTGGACTACCACCTGCCGGAGGCGGGCGGTTTCCACAACTGCGCGATCGTCTCGATCGACAAGAAGTACCCGAAGCACGCCCAGAAGGTCATGCACGCGATCTGGGGCGCGCACATGATGTCGCTGACCAAGCTGATCGTCGTCGTCGACGCCGACTGCGACGTGCACGACCTGCACGAGGTCGCCTGGCGCGCCCTCGGCAACACCGACTACGCCCGCGACCTCAGCCTCGTCGAAGGCCCCGTCGACCACCTCGACCACGCCTCCTACCAGCAGTTCTGGGGTGGCAAGGCGGGCATCGACGCCACCGCGAAGTGGCCCGAGGAGGGCTACACCCGCGACGGCGGCTGGCCGAACATGGTCGAGTCCGACCCGGCGATCGCCGAACAGGTCACCCGCCGCTGGCGGGAGTACGGGCTGTGACCGCCCAGCCGTCCACGACCCACGAGGCCGAGGCGCCGCGCGAACGGGGGAAGGTGCGGGCCTTCCTCCGGCTGGTCATGATCGAACACTCGGTGTTCGCGCTGCCGTTCGCGTACATCGCCGCGCTGACCGCGATGTTCCGCACCGACGGCCGCGTCGACTGGTGGACGCTGCTGGTCGTGACGGTCGCCATGGTCGCCATGCGGACGTTCGCGATGGCCGCGAACCGCATCATCGACCGCGAGATCGACGCCCGCAACCCGCGCACCGCCGGCCGCGAACTGGTCACCGGCAGCGTCTCCGTGCGCACGGCGTGGACGGGCGCGCTCGTCGCGCTCGCCGTGTTCTTCGGCGCCGCGGCGCTGCTGAACCCGCTGTGCCTGATGCTGTCCCCGCTGGCCGTCGTCCCGATGGTCGTCTACCCCTACGGCAAGCGCTTCACCGACTACCCGCACGCCATCCTCGCCGCCGCCCAGGCCATCGGCCCCACCGGCGCCTGGCTCGCGGTGACCGGCAGCTGGTCGTGGGAGGCGGTGGTGCTGGGCGCCGCCGTCGGCATCTGGATCGGCGGCTTCGACCTGATCTTCGCCTGCCAGGACGTCGACTCCGACCGGGCCGAGGGCGTCGGCTCCGTGCCCGCCCGGCACGGCGTCGCCGCCGCGCTGTACGCCTCCCGCGCCAGCCACGTCGTCACGCTCGGCCTCTTCGCCTGGTACGCGCTGCTGACCGACGCGGGCGCCTTCTTCTGGGTGGGCCTGGCGGTCGTCGCCGCCGCGTTCGTCTACGAGCACTCGCTGGTGCGGCCGAACGACCTCAGCCGCCTCAACCGGGCCTTCTTCACCGTCAACGGCTTCATCGGCATCGCCCTCTTCGTGTGCGCCCTGGCCGATCTGATCGCCCGCGGCCTCGGCGTGTAGCTACCCTCCCGCCATGCGCGTACCGCCGCCCTCCCGCCTCGCGGCGCTGGAGGACGCCCACCCCGGGCACCGCACCGAACTGGTCGACGGCCGACTTGTCCACGCCCGCCTCCGACCCTTCGACACGGCGACCCGGGTGCGCCTCTGGCGGCAAGCGGAGCGCCAGCTCGGGGACGCGTGGGGGGTGATGAGCGACGTGCCGGTGCCGGTGAGCGCTGCGTTCGAGTTCTGCCCCGACCTGGCCGTCCTTCCGGCGGAAGCCCTGGACAGGAACCAGAGCGCCTACCCGGCGCGCGTCGTGCGGCTCGCGATCTCGGTCGCGACGACCGACGCCTTCACCGTCGACTACGAGGTCAAGGACCGGGAGTACGCGCGGGCCGGCATCCCCGCCTACCTGATCTTCGACCCGTACCGGGCGCACTGCGTCGCGCACTGGAACCCCGGGCCCGACGGGTACCGGGGGCGGGACACGATTGCCTACGGTGACACCGTCAGCGTGAAGACGCCGCTCGGGGAGCTGACGTTCGACACGACGGAACTGCCGGTCGACCCCGCGGCGCGCGGCTGAGCGGCCCCGGCATCAGCTCCAGGGGCTGGGGCCGATGCCGCCCGGTGGGG